>NZ_JBAMDC010000219.1:0-11534 GCF_036961605.1 Streptomyces sp. KLMMK | reverse complement strand
GGCGGAGTGCGGCGGGCATCGGCGCGGGTGACGACGACGTCCCCCTCGGCGGACTCCGCCGCCGGGGCGTACCCCATGGCGCGCAGGCCCTCCAGGAGGTCGTCCGGCGGGGCCTGCGCCGCGAGCACGGTGGGAGCGAGGCGGCGCAGCCGCAGCGGGGCGGAGCGGCGGTCGGCGAGGATCTCCGCGAGCATCGCCTCGTCGTCGCAGCGCAGGTAGGAGGAGGCGGCGCCGACGCGCAGCCGGCCGTGGCGGCGGGACACGTCGTCGATCAGGTAGGCCAGCGGCTGCGGCACGGGCGTACGGGAGTGCTCCGTGAGGAACGCCTTCAGGTCGGCCGCGGTCTGCCCCGCGTCCAGCGCGCGGCGCACGGACGCGGGCGTGAAGCGGTAGACCGTGGCGCCGCCCTTGGACTCGACGTCCGCGAGGACCCCGAGCACCTGGGCGAGCGGCCGCTTCAGGGGGCCCGGGGCGACGGCCGTCAGGTCGGCCTGGAGCAGGATGTGGTCGAGCGGCTCCGGCAGCAGCGGGGCCAGCAGGGCGGCCGCCCTTACGGTGCAGGCTCCTGCTTCGGCGTCGGTCATGGGGTACGCCGGGACTGCGTCCTCCGGCCCCAGCAGCGCCCGGCCGGGGGCCGACAGTGCGCCGCGGTTGGTCACGCCCAGCAGCTCGGCCTCGGCCAGCGCCCAGCGGGCCAGACGCGTGCGCAGGTCCTCCGTGCCCGGCTCCGCGGGCGTCCGCGGGGGGCGCTCCCAGTGCATGCGGTCCAGCAGCGTGTCCGCGGTGACCGAGGTGCCGGGCGGGAGCGTGGCCAGGAGGGCGAGGACGCGGTGGCGGACCTCGGGCGCGGGCGAGCGGTCCAGCTCCGCGCCGAGGACGTTGAGGGGGCGGCCCTTGGCGTCCCGGCTGCCCACCAGGCCCGGGGTGCGGGTGGCCGCGAGCCACGCCGTGGCCAGGCGGGCCCAGCGCTGCTCGGTGGGCAGGAGCAGCCAGTCGTCGGAGGCGGGCGTGGGGGCGTAGCGCTCGTCGACCTCGCCGTCGGAGGCGAGCAGCCCCGCCGCGTACGCCAGCTCGATCCAGAAGGCGGCCCCGTCCTCGGTGGTGTCGAGGACCGCCGCGGCGCGCTTCAGGTCGCGCACGCTCAGGCCGCCCGCGCGCAGCACGAGCGGGCCGTCCGACTCCCAGGCGGCGAGCAGCTCCTCCACCGTCCCCAGGGCCGTGAACGCCTGGCCGGCGGCCGTCGCGTCCACCGTGCGGGCCGAGTGCGGGACGGCGGGCGTCAGCTCGGGCGCCACCGGCTCGGGCGTACGGTGCGCGAGGCCGCCGCGCAGGTGCAGGGCCGCCTCGCGGGGCAGGACCACGTTGCCCGGCGACGCGGGCAGCAGCAGGCCGCGGTCGAGCAGCCAGCGCAGGTGCGGGGCGGGATCGGCGGTGACCGTGCCGTAGGGCGGGCCCCACAGGAGTCTGCCCAGGACGGCCGTGGCCTCCGCGGGCGCCCCCGCCAGCAGCTCCGCCATCCGGGTGCGGTCCTCGAACAGGGCGGTCAGCGCGGCGACCGCCGACACCGGGTCGTGCGTGCCCGGAAGCCCCGCCGCCGCGATGATCTGCTGCAGCCGGCCCGGCGACATGCCCGCCGTGGCCTCCGCCACGGTCGGGCCCAGGCCGGTGGGGGAGGGGTGCGCCGGGCTCGGCGCCAGCAGCTCGCGGACGGTGCGCACCAGGCGCAGCCGGTCCTCGCCGCCCCAGACCAGGGCCTGCTCGCGCAGCGTGGCCAGGGCGCGGGGCAGTGCTTCGGCGATGCGCGGGTCGCCGGGGGCGTCCCCCGTCATCAGGGCCGCGAGGGTGCCGTACGGGCACGGGTCCGGGGCGACGGCGAGGGCCTCGGCCGCCTGCAGGGCGAAGCGGTCCAGGCGCTCCAGGGCGCGCACGACGGAGGCGCGGGTGCCCGCGCGGGTCGCCAGCTGGGTCAGGTCACCGGGGACGGGGTTGAGGAGGTCGGGGCGGGCGCGCAGCAGCGCGGCGAGCGCCTCGTCGGCTCTCGTCCGCAGCTCCTCGGCCAGCGTCCGCGGCCCGCCGCGCGCGGCCCCGCCGCTACTGCCTGTCTCCCGCGGTGTGGTCATTCTGTTTACGGTACCGGGTCGGGCGCCGCAGGCCAGGGGGTTGCGGGGCGGTGCGGGGGCGTGGGGGTGCCGGTGCGTGGGGCGCCGCCGGTGCGCGGGGGTGCCGGCGCCGGGGGCTCCGGGGCGGGGGTCCGGGGCCGTATATTTACGGGCCCGGTGCCCCCGATGTCGTGCGTGCCCGGAGACCGGGCCCACAAATACACGTCAGCGCCCCGGACCCCCACCCCTGCGCCCCCGTCACCTCCCGCCGTCGTTCCTGCTGACGCCGGTGGCTGTTCGGCCGCGGGGCGGTGTGCGTTCGTTCCTGCACCGCGCGAGGCTGGTGCAAGTTCATGCAAGTTCTGTGCGCGGCCTCTGGAACAGGTGCGAAGCTGAACCGGAGATCGTCACCGAGCGAGGAGGGCACCGATGGCTCTGCGCATGCTTGGCAAGGACCCGGAGAGCAAGTCCGGGGATTCGCCGACGATTTACCTGGACGAGGACAAGGACACCTACCTGGTTCAGGGCTGGAAGGTCGAGGAGGGGGAGCGGCTGGGGCAGCTCGACCTCCCCGGGCACGAGACGGTGGTGGAGATCCCGCGGCGGATGGTCCAGTTCTTCCTGGAGACGCGGGGCGGGGCGCGTGCCGACGTATAAGGAACTGCTGGGCTCCGCCCGGCACTCGGCCGTTCACCTGGAGACGCGCGACGGATACATGCCTTCCGATCCGGCGTTCGCCGCGTGGAGGGAGGGCCGGCTGTCGGACCCGGTGGGCGATGACCCCGACTTCCAGCAGTGGCTGAGCTGGGTGTCCGAGGCGACGGAACGGGGGGTGAAGATCCGGCGGGCTCGGGTGGTGTCGGTCCCGGAGTCCGACTACATCCGTTTCGAGCATCATGTGTCGCAGGCCAACGTGACGGCGGGGGAGGAAATCCGGTGGCTGCCGCGCCGCCGGGCCACGGACCTCGCGCTCCCGGGCAACGACTTCTGGGTCTTCGACAACGAACTCGTCCTCGTCCTGCACTTCACCGGGGACGGGGAACTGGCCCCGGAGGGGCGGGAGCTCATCCGCGACGAGCGGGTCCTCGACCTGTGCGCGAGTGCGTTCGAGGCCGTGTGGGAACGTGCCGTCCCGCACGAGGACTACCGGCTCTCCTGATCGGCACAGGCGCAGCAGACGGTGGGATCACACCCCTCTTCCTCCGCCGTGCGGGAAGCCCGCGTTGCTCTGGGCGGTCGGCTGCGGGAGATCCGGAAGGCGGGCGGCTTCAAGACGGCACGGGCTTTCGCGGCCTGTGCCGGCTGGAGTGAGTCGAAGGCGTCCCGCATCGAGAACGGCATCACGCGGCCATCCGAGGAGGATCTGCGGCAGTACACCGAGCTGTGCCAGGTCCCCCACGCGTACGACGACCTGGTCGCAACGGCGCAGAACATCGAGGAGATGTACGTCGAGTGGCGGCGCCTGCACCGTGACGGGCTGCGCCCGATCCAGGAAGCCCACGTTCCGCTGTACGAGCGTACGCGGCACTTCCGCGTCTACGAGCCGGGAGTCATCCCCGGCCTGCTGCAGACACCTGCCTACGCCCGGTCGATCATGGGTCGCATCATCGGGTTCTGGGGGATCCCCGACGACACCGAGGATGCGGTCGCCGTCCGCATGGGCCGCCGGCAGGTGCTGCGCGACGCCGGCCGGCGGTTCGGCTTCCTGATGGAGGAGGCCGCGCTCCGATCCCGGTTCGGGGACGCGGAGGTCATGGCCCACCAGCTCGGGCACCTGCTGACCGTCTCCGTGCTCCAGCAGGTCAGCCTCGGCATCGTGCCGATGACGGCCGACCGCGTCATGTGGCCGGTGGAAGGCTTCTGGATCTACGACGATGAGCAGGTGGTCATCGAGCTGGCCACGGCGCAGGTCACCGTGAAGCAGCCGAGCGAGGTCGCCATGTACGCGCGGGTGTTCTCCGAGCTGGCGCGGATCGCCGTCTACGGCAAAGCGGCCCGCGCGCTGATCACCGAGGCCGTCAATGCCTTGGCGTGAACTTCTGCAAGCACGTGCAAGTTTCTTGAGCCGTATGAGCGCGTTTGCGGATGCTGTCCCACGCCCCAGCCTCTCCAGGATCGGTGGTGAATCCGCGTGCCCGCTACCCCGGCCGGCCCCTGCCCCGACAGCAGCGCCGTGCGGCGCCTGGCCTCGAGTCCCCGGGCTGTGATCATGCAGCCGACGACCTGGTGCCGGCCCCTGGACTGCACCTACTGCTACCTCCCCCTGCGTAGGACCCGGCATGTGATGCCGGTGACCGTGGCCGAAGCAGTCGCCCGGCCGGTCAACGCGTGGGCCCGGGAGGATCCGCGGTTCGAGGTGGTGTGGCACGGGGGTGAGCCGCTGTCCGCCGGCCGCGATCACTTCGCCCACCTGATGGCCCCCTTTCACGGGGTGAAGCACACCGTGCAGACGAACGCCGCGCTCATCGACGACGCCTGGTGCGACTTCTTCGCCGCGCGCGACGTCGCGGTGGGGGTGAGCCTGGACGGGCCGGAGGAGATGAACTTCCGCCGCATCACCCGGGCCGGCCACCCGGCCTACCGGGTGATCATGCGCGGTATCGACCGGCTGCGCCGGCACAGCATCCCCTTCGACGTGATCGCCGTCGTCTCCGTCCCCGACCCGGCCCGCGCTGCCGGCCTGTACGGGTTCTTCGCGGGCCTGGGCTGCCGCACGCTCGGGGTGAACATCGAGGAACACGAGGGCGTGAACACCGCCCGGCACGATCTGTCCGGGGTCGCCGAGTTCTGGGAGGCCCTGACGGCGGCGTGGCAGGCCCGCCCAGTGATCCGGGTGCGCGAGGTGAGCCGGGTCCTGGACTTCGCCCGCACCATCCTCGACGGCGTCGGCGCCGTCGTGCCTTCGCCGGCCGGGAGCCCGTGGGATCCGCTGCCCACGATCGCCTATGACGGCGGGGTGGTCCTGCTGTCCCCGGAGCTGGCCAACTTCCACGACCGCCGGCTCGGTGACTTCACCACCGGCAACGTCCTGCACACCGGCTTCGAGGTCCTGCTGGCCGAGGCCGAGCAGCGCACCCGGTGGCTGCCGGAGTTCTGGCGCGGCGTCGACGCGTGCAAGGCCACCTGCTCGTACTTCGACTTCTGCGGCGGCGCCCATCCCGCGAACCGGTACTTCGAGCACAACGGGCGGATGGACGGCACCCGCACCCGCTACTGCACCGCCTCGAAGATCGCCCTATTCGAAGGAGTGACCCGCCATGCCCGTGCCCACGGCCACTGACCGCGTACGTGCCTCGGCCTCCGCCTTGCGGGCGCTGATGTCCCTGGCGCAGCCCGGCCCGGAGTCGAAGTTCGACAACCGCGTCACGTGGGACAACGTCACGCCTCCGTTCGATAACCGGCCCACATGGGACAACTGGAACAAGAAAACCAAGTAGCTTGCCCTGCGGCAGGCCCCTGCCCCTGGGCGGATGCCTCGCAGCCGCCCCTCCTCGACGACGGAGCCCCATGGAGTCCCGCACATTCGGGCGCATCAAGATCACGCCCCCCGGCCTCACCGAGCCGGGCCTGTACCTCTCCCGCGTCGAGTCCCTGGAATCGGAGCGCGGCATCGTCCAGGAGTTCCAGTACGCCGACGCAACCCTGCGGGAGCTGGACCTGGCCGGCACACAGCTGATCACCGGTCGGATCACCGGCCTGCGCGCTGCCCGCGTGCGCTTCGAAGCGGTGAACCTGCACGGTGTCCAGCTGGACGCCTGCGATCTGGGCTCGGCCCAGTGGACGGGCAGCAAGCTGACCCGCGTAGCCTTCCGCAATTGCAGGATCATGGGCGCGGCCCTGGACGACTTGGTCCTGGACCACGTGCTGTTCGACCGCTGCAAGCTCGACTACACCGCCTTCACCAAGGTCCGGGTGGCCGGCCCTGTCGCCTTCTCCGGGTGCGGGCTGACCGAGGCGTCGTTGACCGACTGCGACCTCTCGGACGCGGTCATGCGTGACTGCACACTTCGGGAAACCGAGTTCGGACGCGGCCGGTACCAGGGCCTTGACCTTCGCGACAACGACCTCACCGCCCTGCGGGGAGTCGCCTCGCTGAACCGCGTTCTGATCGACCGCGCCCAGCAGGACCAGCTCGCCCAGGCCCTCGTGGCCGAACTCGGCATCAGTTACGGCGACGACGACCTCAACACGCCCTGACCGGACCGATACACGTCAGCGCCCCGGACCCCCACCCCTGCGCCCCCGTCACCTCCCGCCGTCGTTCCTGCTGTCGGCGGTGGTCTGGCCGGATGCGACTCCACCGTGGGGGAGGTACGCGATCCTGAGGCCCTGAGCCAGATGCGCATGCCCGGCTACGAGACCTGTGTCGAGGTCCCCAAGTCCTCGATCGTGGCCCTGCTGGAGGAGAGCGGTGGACCTGATCACCCCCGCACAGCGTGACGAGCTGTTCCGCAGCCTGAAGCGAGATGCGTTCCATCTGGAGCTGAGGGACCACTACGGATCGTCTGTTGAGGACACTCCCTACGCCCGTTGGCAGAGGGGCGAACCCGACGCCTACGCCTGGCTGGCGCCCTGGACAGCACTGATGAAAAGTGTGACCGGAGCGGGCAGGACGGTCAGGCGGGTTCGGGTCGTCACGGAGCCGCACTCCCGGTACGTCGGGTGGGAGCACTCGCTGACCCGGCTCAACCTGGAGATGGGCGAGGACATCCGGTGGCTGCCGAGGCACCGGGTGCCGGAAAGCATCACGTTCCCCGTCGCCGGCAAGGACTGGTGGTTGTTCGATGACCGCCTCCTGGCCGTGGGCCACTTTGACGAGGCCGGGAGGGTTCTCGGCTCGGAGCTGATCGAGGACGCCGAGGCGGTGGCCGAGTGCATCCGGGTGCGGGAGCTCGTCTGGGACATCGCGATTCCGCACCGCGAGTACCAGGCCTGAACCATCCGTGAGCATGTCGGCATCCTCGTCCCCCTGTACCTCCCGCCGGTATGACCGACAAGTGCTGCGGCGAGTCACCCCGCCTCACCATCAAGCCTGACCCACGGCCAGCAGGTGTGAGCCGGCGGCCAGGAGATCCGGGTACGGTTCCGCGGCGCGGGCGGCGGCGAGTGCTGCGCGGAAGAGCGGGGAGTCGAGGGCAACAGGCTCTCCCGTGTGCTGCTCGGCTGCCTTGAGCAGCGACCATGTGGGCCCTTCGATCGAGTAGACGCGAACGTCGCGCAGGCCGGCGGCACGCATTTCTTCCGCCAGTTCCGGCGCGGTATGGAAATAGGCCGCCGTGAAGCCCTTTCTGCCCGGCTCGTGCACGCCCGTGGCGAGGATGTCGGTCACGGCGCTGCGCACGCTCTCGCGGTCCAGCCACGCGGTGGCGGTGTGCTCGAAGAGGGAGGCGTATCGGTTGATGGCCGCGGCGGCTACCAGACCGCCGGATGCGGTGACGCGACATGCCTCGGCCAGCGCCTGGTCGCGGTCGGCGCGGTCGAGCAGGTGGTAGAGCGGGCCGAGGAGGAGCGTGGCGTCGTAGGAGCCGTCGTCGGCGGTGAGGTGACGCGCGTCGCCGAGTTCGGCCGTGCAGCCGGTTCCGGCAGCTTGTGTCACGTGCCTGGCTACCGGGTCCACGAGGTGGACCCGGTAGCCGTCCGCGGCGAGCCACCGTGCGTGAGCCCCGGGACCGCCGCCCACGTCGAGAATCGCGGCCGGGCGTGGAGGAAGGTGACGCCGGAGCAGCTCTTGAGTGCGGGCCATCTCCAGCATTCCGTCCGCTGTCGCCGTCAGCCGGGTGGCCTCGTCGAAGGTGTCGGTGTAGAAGTCGAGGATCTCCGGGTCCACTTGGGGGATCGTCATGACGGGGATGCTCTACCGTGACCGGTCAACCTGTCCAGTGAAGCGGGAGTCCCCGGCCATGCCGATGCTGAAGTACGAACAGATTGCCGACTCCTTGCGGCGCCGCATCACCGAGGGCGAGTTCGGGTCCGGTGAGCTCCTGCCATCCGGGCGCGACCTGTGCGAGCAGTGGGGTGTGTCCCGCGCGACGGTGAACAAAGCGTTCGATGTGCTGCGTGCTGACGGGGTGATCGTGGCCCAGCAAGGGTTGGGCTTCCGTGTCACTGATGTGCCGCTGGCCCGGCCTGCCGGAGGGCGGAGGGGTGGTGCCGCGCGAGTGATGACCGGGCGGCCCTTCCGCCGGCTGGGTCGGCCGATCCGGGAGGTGCCGCCTGGTGACGTGGCCGATGCCTTGGAACTCCGGTCCGACGAAACGGCACTGCGCCGCGACCGGCTCGTGCTGCTCGCCGACGGGTCACCGCTGTCGCTGGTGAGCGCATGGTTCCCGGCGGCTGTGGCCGACCACTGCCCGAAGCTGGCTCAGGTGAACCCCATTGCCGAGGGCACGACGCACTATGTGGCCCGTCAGACGGGGCGCTCGCCTGCGCGGGGGACGGACACCGCCACGGTGAGGCTGGCGAGTGCCGCGGAGGCGGAGGTGTTCGACCGGAAGGCGCCTTTGGCGGTGGCTGTTGATCTGCATGTTGTGCGGGATGTTGATGGGGTTCCGCTGGTTTGTGAGATCGGAGTGACGCCATCGGATTTGTGGGAGCGGACGGAGAGCTATGCGATGGGAACGTGAAGTTGACGCGTCTGCTGTCTGGACCGGTTAACCGGTCCAGTGTGAGGGCGTGGCGCCAGCCACACCCTCATGTCCTGAGGGCGATCCGCTGAAACAGCAGACACCGGCGGCCGCTGCAACGGCCCCAGGGCGTGGCCAACGCTTGCCGCCGGTGGCTCGGACTCCTCCTGCGGCGTCTACGTCTGGGCCACCGCCCATGGCATCGACCTCCGGCCACGGTCACCGCTGGCCGCCTGCACATGTTGTGGCGAGGTGCGTGGAGCGGCGGTCGCGATCGGTTCGTACGTCATGGACTCTCGTGACGGGAGTGTGGGGCAGATCGTGCGTAGCGCTGGGGTGCAGCTTCTCCTGCGCGCGCTCACCGGTGGCCGGGAGTGGGAAGCAAGGACCGATCGGGTCCGCCCGGTCGCCGAGGCCGAGCTGCTCAGCGCCAAGGTTCAGGCTGCCAACGCTGCGAGCAGATGGGGGCGGTGAGCAGGCGGCGTTCCTCTCCGGTCGGCCACGGTTCACAACCGTAACCACTGTTGCCGGGCCGCCTCGGGGAGGATTTCGGCTCGTGAGGCGTTAACAGCCCGCCAAGCAAGGTCGGTTCTCGTTCAGCAATGAGGAGAGTGGTCCATGGGCAAGTGGCTGGTCATTTCCGAGCAGACCGTCATGGCCGACGGGGCGCCGCCGCAGCAGTGGATCGAGGTGCTGCGGACGCTTCCCGGGAGCAAGAGCCGGGACGAGGCGCTCGTCGCGTTGCGGAACGAGGCCAAGAAGTACAAGCCCGCTTGCCTCAAGGGTGCGTCCCGCGTGGTGGGGCAGGACAGTGACGGGTCCTTCTGGATTCTGCCGAAGAACGGGGCGGGGCATGCCCGGTGCAACGTTCGGCTCATCGAGCAGGTGCATCCGTGAGTGAGGCGGGCTGAAGGTGGCCCCGGCCTCGCCGGGGCCACCCTTCGCCGCTAGTCGAACCAGCGCGCCCGCGCCAGTTCCCCCGTGCGGTCCGGGTCCTCCAGGAGGGCCGCCGCTTCGAAGCGGCGGGACCAGGCTCCCGCCGCCCAGGCCAGGCCCGCGGCCAGGCCCTCCAGGGTGGCGGCGTGCAGTACGCCGTCCTCGGGGTTGAGCCGCCAGTCCAGTTCCACGCCGCCGACGACGAGCTCCTCGTGTTCGACGTAGGTGGAGGGCGCGCCCGGCAGCAGGACCCGGACGCCTTCCGGGACCTCGCGGAGCTCGCCGTCGCCTGCGGGGACGGTCACCGGGAAGACCTCGCTCAGGCGTCGTACCTGCAGCAGTTCGGAGAGGGCGGCGGCCCGGTCGGGGCGTACGGGCAGCAGCGGGTGGCCCTCCGCGAAGGGCGTCAGATCGGGGGCGTCGGCGACCAGGGCGTCCGTCGCGTCCCCGACCCGGGTGAGGTCGCCGACCACGGCCCGTACGTCGTCGGGCACCGTGACGTCGTCCGGGTCCAGCTCCGCCAGTGCGCTGTAGAGGCCGTGCAGCTGGGCGGGGCTCACCGGCAGGTCCGGGTCGGCCAGGCGGGAGAGGAGTTCCGCCGCGCCGCCCGGCTCGTCCAGCAGCGCGACCGCGGACGTGCGGACGCCCAGGGCGCGCAGCACCTGCTCGTCGGCGAGGCCGGCCGCGTCCGCCGGCTCGTACAGGCCGTGCAGGAGCGGATCGCCGCCCGCGACGCGCAGGCCGGCGGGGCGGCGGCCGTCGAGGACGGGGTGGCCGCGCAGCCACCAGGCGGTGTACGGGCGGACGGACTCCGTCGTGCCGTCGGGCAGCAGGATGCGCACGGGCGTGGTGAGGGCGTCGCGCAGCGGCGGCTCGGCGAGCAGGGACAGGGCCTCCGGCCAGGCGTCGTCGTCGACGAGGTCGAGGTCGCGGACGGCCACGATCTCCGTCGCGACGGGCGGCACGGGAGTGTCCGGCAGCCGGTCGAGGACGTCCTCGCACCACACGTCGACCGCGTCGAGCAGCCCGGCGTCGTCGGGCTCGGCGAAGTCGCCGTCGCGCGGTTCGAGTTCGTCGGGGTCGAGGACGACGTCCGTGGCGCGCACGAGCGCGAAGCCGGCCATGACGCCGACGGCGGTGAGCGGCTGCTCGCCCCACCGCTCGGCGAGGGCGGCGTCGCACGCGGCGAGCTCGCCGGGCCGGATCACGCGTTCGAATGCGCTGCCGGGCAGGACGAGTTCGCCCGCGGGGGCGAGCTCGCCGTCCTCGTCGGGCAGGGCGAGGGCGCCGAGCCAGGGCTCGTCGCCGGGCGCGAGGTCGGCGTCGCGCACGAGGCCGAGGACGAGCTCGGCGAGGGCGTCCGCGTCGAGCGCGTCCTCGTCCCACACCTCGTCGGCGTCCAGGGAGGCGGCCACCGCGGCCCGCACCTGGGGGGTGGTCAGGACGGCCCGGGGCGAGGACGGGGTGGCGCCGAGCTTCTCCAGGAGCGGGTGCGCGGCGTCGGGGTGGGCGACCTTCAGCCCCAGGCGGGAGAGCCGCTCCGAGTCCGTGCCGTCCGGCGGCGGGAGCAGCACCTGCCGCGGGCCGATGGCCGTCCGGCCGTCCGCGAGCGGCACGGGCAGGCCGGTGAGCCGGTCCGGGTCGATGCCGGCGAGGCTGTCGTAGAGCCGCTGCCACCAGGACGGGGCGCGCTCCACGCCGGCGAGCCGGTCGACGACCTCGCCGAGCGGGGCGCGCGCGACGCCGAGGGCGCGCAGCTCGGGGCGGCGCTCCAGGCCGGCGGGCAGCAGGTTCGGGAAGAGCTCGCCGAGGACGGCGACGGTCTCGGCGCCCGCGCCTTCGACGACCTCGGCGTCGAGGGGCCGCAGCGCGTACG
>NZ_JBAMDC010000218.1:0-11577 GCF_036961605.1 Streptomyces sp. KLMMK | reverse complement strand
TCCGTACGGGGTCGTTTTTTCGTCCGTTATCCGAGTGCAAGCGGGGTCGGCGGGAAGCGGATTGGCTTATTGTGAGTTCTCCGAAAATCCGTCAACTCCTGCATATTCGCAGGTGAGTTCGACGATCGGAGAGTTCATGAGCTTATCCGCCGGATCCGCAAGAACCGATCAGGCCACGTCTTCCGGGCCCGCGAGAACGGCCGGTACCGGCAGGCCCGGCGTACGGCCCGACGCGCGGAGCGAAGCCACCCGCCTGCTCTGCGCGGGGGCGTACCTCGATCTCGACTTCCGCCGGCGCGTCGTCGAAGAGCTGGTGGAGCACGAGGAGCGGCCGATCGCGCCGTCGCTCGGCGTCGACGTCGTGCCGGTGCTCACCCACGCGCTGCGGGCGCGTGCGCAGGACGCGCTCACGGCGGTGCTGCTGGCCTGTTTGTGGGTCGCGTTCTTCGCCGTCGGGTTCGCGACCGACGCGGGCGCCGACCCGGAAACCGAGCTTCCCTGGGCGGTCCTCTACGCCGCGGTCTGCGTGGTGCAGTGGATCGGGCAGGCGGCCGCCGGGCGCGGGAGCGCCGTCTACGCGGTCGACAACAAGACCCTGCGCGAGGCCGTCAAGGGGCGGACCTCGCTGCGCGCCCTGCGGGCGGTCGGGCCGCCCGTGCTGCAGCTCGGCTACTGGGGTTTCGTCCTGGTCGCCCTGTTCGAGGGCGCGGGCAACTGGGCGGCCCTGCTCTTCCCGCTGCTCCTCGTCCTGCCCGTGTGGATGCACCGCTCGCGCGTCGCCTCCGTCATGCGCCTGGAGCTCGGCCGGGAGGCCTTCGCCCACCACCCCCGCGCGGTGCCGCGCTCGCGCCACCACCGCCGTATCGCGGCGACGATCGACCGCGAGCAGTACGCGGGGCTGACCATCTACGACCCCTCCCGCCCGTTCCTCGGCATGGGCCGCCCGCACGAGCCGTGGTCGCTCGTCCTGGAGCTCAAGCCCCGCGACGGTGGCAAGGGCGGTCCGCGGCCGCCATTCACCGCCCGCGCCGTCGTGGACCTGATCCGGCCGCGCCTGGAGGCGCTGCGCGACTCCGCCGCCGCGACCAGCCGCGACCGGCTGAAGGACCTGGAGATCGAGGAGTTCGTCTACCTGCCGGTGGGCCCGCCCCGGCCGGAGGTCCGCTACGACGCGCCCGTCGTCCGGCAGCACCTGCGGGACGCCGTGGACGAGGGCGGCGAGGCCCGCCGCTACTTCCTGCGGGTCCGCGTCGGCGCCTGGGACGAGCAGGTCGTCGTCTCCGTGCTGGTCAGGGTGCACACCCAGGGCGGCATGCTGGTGCTGGAGGTCGTGCCGCACGTGCTCAAGCCGGTCAAGCCGGAGTTCCGCGCGGTCGACGTGATCGCCGCCCGCGGCGAGGACGACATCCTGCGCGACGGCGTCCGCGCCCTGCTGACCGCGCCCGCCGCCGGGTTCGCGTCCGCCGTCTCGACGGTGCGCACGGCCGTCGCCGGCTTCCGCACATGGCTGGCCGACCCGCGCCGCGCGGTCCCGGACGGCCCCGCGGGCTCGGTGCGGGAGATCGCCGGGGTGCAGTCCGTCTCGCTGTTCCAGGAGATGGACATCAGCCGCTATGTGAAGACGGTCCAGGACCGGATCGCGAGCGGCGTACGGGACGCACTGCGCTCCCAGGGCTATGAGACCGACCAGTTCGAGCAGCAGATCGTGCAGGTCAGCGACGGCGGTGTCTTCATCGGCTCGATGAGCGGCGGCGCCGTGGCCGCGGGCAGCGGTGCCCAGGCCAAGAACACCACGAAGGACGGGGGATCATGACGGATCGCAAGCAGGGCGGCGGCAGCGCCACCGGCGGAGGTGCCGGCAGCGGAGGCGGCATCGCCATCGGCCGGATGACGGGCGGCGCCGTGGCCGCCGGGGACCGCGCGCAGGCCGAGAACCACGCGGAACGGGCCGCGCACCAGGCCGAGAGGACCGGGAGCCACACCGAGCGGGCCGGCCGGGACGCTCATCCCGGCACCGGCTTAGTGCCCGTGCCCGCGGAATCGCCCGGCCACGGGGGCGTCGTGGTCGGCGAGCTCTCGGGAGGCGCGGTCGCCGCGGGCCGGCAGGCCCGGGCCGTCGACTCCTCCCGGGAGGTCATGGCCGTGCCGCCCGAGCTGCTGGAGGCCGTCGCGGAGCTGCGCCGCCAACTGCCCCTGCTCGTCCGGGCCGAGGGCGACGGCGTCGATGCGGTCGGCGACGAGCTCGCCGGCCTGGAGGAGGAGGCCCGCCGCACCGGCCGCACGCAGCGTGGCCGCCTGGTGCGGCTGCGGGCCCTGCTGAGCAGCGGAACCACGGCCGCGGGCGGCCTGGCCTCGGCGGCCACGGTCGCCGAGACCGCCGGCCGGTTGCTGGCGTGAGGGGGAGGGGCACATGAGCCGCTGGGACGCGGATCTCCAGCAATGGGTCGAGGACGACCCGCCCGGACGGCGACCGCACGCGGCGCCGGGGGACGCCGCGGATGAGCGCGGGCGTCTCCACGACCGCCTCCACGATCCCGACGAGCCCGAGGTCCACCTGCTCCCCGGGCCGCCGGACGGCCTGCCCGAGGGGCCCTCGCACGCGGCGATCCTGGCCGGTGCGCTGGCCGGGGTGGTCCTCATGGGCGGCCTGGGTGTCGGGGCCTGGGCCCTGATGCGGGACGACGGAGGTGATCCGGGTCCGGGCATCTCCGGTGACGCATCGCCCGGCGCGAGCGCGAGCGTCCTGCCGAGCCCGGGCCCGTCGTACGGCAGCATCTCCGGCACCACGGGCACCACGGGCACCACGGGAGGGACGACCGGTGGGGTCACCGGCGGGACGACCGGCGGGTTCACGGGCGGCTACACCGCGGGTGCCACGGGCTACGCCACGGGCGGCTACAGCCCGAGCTCCCCGCCCGGCACCTTCTCCGGAACGGGCTCCGGCTCCGGGTCCGGATCCGGACCGGGGTCCGGTCAGGGCTCGGCCGCCCAGGAAGCCCCGGCCGGTTTCCGGCGCACGGAGGACCTCTCCGGTTTCCGTGCGGACGTCCCGCAGGGGTGGGAGCGCACCACGGAGGGCGCCAGCGTCTTCTTCAAGCGGGCGGACGGCAACAGCCTGATCCAGGTGTTCACCCTGGCGGGTCCCGAGCCGACGCCCTACGCGGCCCTGGAGGAGACCGAGCGGGCCGTGTCCAAAAACAAGGGGTACCGCAAGCTGGGGCTGACCACTGTGGGCAGCCCCTCGTCCGACGCGGCGGAGCTGGAGTACACCTACGTCCGGCCCGACGGCACGGTGCGCCGCGTCGTCGACCGGGCGTTCAACGGGCCCGACCGGCGGCAGTACGCCCTGCTGGTCGCGGGGCCGGCCGGCGAGTGGGCCGGGCACCAGGAGATCTACCGGGTGCTGCTGCGGTCGTTCTGCCCTTCCGGGTACTGCGCGAGCAGCGGTGGCGGCAGCGACACTCAGTGACCCGTGTCACTCTTTGTAAAGAAAGAGGCATAGCTTTTCGCCTTTTGGTTAGGCGCGTCCCGTTGCCGCCCGAGCGTCCTGCCCGGCGGCAGCGGGACAGACCAGGAACCGGAAGGCAGAGAAGACATGTCGTCAGCCGAGACCATCCACGTCGACGGGGTGTGGCGCGCCGCCGCGTCCGGTGCCCAGCGGGAGGTGCTCGACCCCGCGGACGCCAAGACCCTCGCCGTGGTCTCCGAGGGCGGCGCCGACGACACGGACGCCGCCGTCGCCGCGGCCCGCCGCGCCTTCGACGGCGGGCAGGGCGTCTGGCCGCGGACGCCCGTGGCCGAGCGGGCGGCGCTGCTGCGCCGCGTCGCGGAACTCCTCCAGCGCGACCGCGAGGAGATCGCGCTGACCGAGAGCCGGGACACCGGCAAGACCCTCGAAGAGGGCCGCACCGACGTCGACTGCGTGACCGACGCCTTCCGCTACTTCGCCGACCTCGTCGTGAACGAGGGCGGCGGGCGCGTCGTCGACGCGGGCTCGGACACCGTGCACAGCGTCGTCGTCCACGAGCCGGTCGGCGTCTGCGCGCTGATCACTCCCTGGAACTACCCGCTGCTGCAGGCCAGCTGGAAGATCGCCCCCGCGCTGGCGGCGGGCAACACCTTCGTCGTCAAGCCCAGCGAGGTCACCCCGCTGTCCACCGTGCTGCTGATGAAGCTGCTGGTGGAGGCGGGTCTGCCGGACGGCGTGGGCAACCTCGTCACCGGCGCGGGCGACCCCGTGGGCGCCCGCCTGTCCGAGCACCCCGACGTCGACCTCGTCTCCTTCACCGGCGGCCTCGCCTCCGGCACCAAGGTGATGCAGGCCGCGGCGCCCACCGTGAAGAAGGTCGCCCTCGAACTCGGCGGCAAGAACCCCAATGTGGTCTTCGCCGACGCCTGCGCGACCGACGAGGACTTCGACACCGCCGTCGACCAGGCCCTCAACGCCGCGTTCATCCACAGCGGCCAGGTCTGCTCGGCCGGCTCCCGCCTCATCGTCGAGGAGTCCGTCCGCGACCGCTTCGTCGCCGAACTCGCCCGCCGCGCCGCGAAGATCCGCCTCGGCCGCGGCACCGAGGACGGCGTCGAGTGCGGCCCGCTGGTCTCCGCGCAGCAGCTCGACAAGACCGAGGCGTACGTCGCCTCCGCCCTCGCCGAGGGCGCGACGCTGCGCTGCGGCGGCGCCCAGCCGGAGCCGGACGAGGCGCGCCCCGCGGGCGGTTACTTCTTCGCGCCGACCGTCCTCGACCACTGCCACCGCGCGATGAAGGTCGTCCGCGAGGAGACCTTCGGCCCGATCCTCACCGTCGAGGTCTTCCGCACCGAGGACGAGGCCGTGGCCCTGGCCAACGACACCGAGTACGGCCTCGCCGGCGCCGTGTGGACGAAGGACGCCGGCCGCGCCCGCCGCGTCGCCGGCCGGCTGCGCCACGGCACCGTCTGGATCAACGACTTCCACCCCTACCTGCCGCAGGCGGAGTGGGGCGGGTTCGGCAAGTCCGGCATCGGCCGCGAGCTCGGCCCCGCGGGCCTGGCCGAATACCGCGAGGCCAAGCACATCTACCAGAACCTCGCGCCCGAGCCGGTGCGCTGGTTCGCCGGCTGAGCCAGCCTCATTCCGTAAGCGAAGAACCTTCCTGCCCCCGAGGAGTACCCCCATGCCCCCCGTAGCCCAGAAGATCACGGCCGATTACGTCGTCGTCGGCGGCGGCACCGCCGGCTCGGTCATCGCCTCCCGCCTCGCGGAGGACCCCGGGACCTCCGTCGTCGTCATCGAAGGCGGCCCGTCCGACATCGACCGCGAGGACGTGCTGACGCTGCGCAAGTGGCTCGGCCTGCTCGGCGGAGAGCTGGACTACGAGTACACCACCACGGAACAGCCCCGCGGCAACTCGCACATCCTGCACAGCCGCGCCAAGGTGCTGGGCGGCTGCTCCTCCCACAACACCCTCATCTCCTTCAAGCCCCTGCCCTCCGACTGGGACGAGTGGGAGGCCGCGGGCGCCGCGGGCTGGGGCGCGAAGGACATGGACCCCTACTTCGGCAAGCTCCGCAACAACATCGTGCGGGTCGCCAAGAAGGACCAGAACGCCATCGCCTCCGACTGGATCGAGGCCGTCAAGACCGCGCTCGGCGTCCCCGAGGTCACCGGCTTCAACGACAAGCCCTTCGACGAGGGCGTCGGCTTCTTCGACCTCGCGTACCACCCGGAGAACAACAAGCGCTCCTCCGCCTCCGTCGCCTACCTCCACCCCCACATGGAGGCCGGCGACCGGCCCAACCTCCGCCTGATGCTGGAGACCTGGGCGCACAAGCTGGAGCTGGACGGCACCCGCGCCACGGGCGTGCACGTCCGCACCAAGGCCGGCGAGGAGATCTACGTCGAGGCCGGCCGCGAGGTGCTGGTGTGCGCCGGAGCCGTCGACACCCCCCGGCTGCTGATGCACTCCGGCATCGGCCCGAAGAAGGACCTCGAAGCGCTCGGCATACCCTGCGTGCTCGACCTGCCGGGCGTCGGCGAGAACCTCATCGACCACCCCGAGTCGGTCATCGTCTGGGAGACCGAGGGGCCCATCCCGGGCAACTCCGCGATGGACTCCGACGCGGGCCTGTTCGTCAAGCGGGACCCGGAGCACCAGGGCCCCGACCTGATGTTCCACTTCTACCAGATCCCCTTCACGGACAACCCCGAGCGCCTGGGCTACGAACGCCCCGAGCACGGCGTGTCCATGACCCCCAACATCCCCAAGTCCCGCGCCCGCGGCCGCCTCTACCTCACCTCCGCGGACCCCGAGGTCAAGCCCGCCCTCGACTTCCGGTACTTCGAGGACGAGAACGACTACGACGGCCGCACCCTCGTCGACGGCATCAAGCTCGCCCGCAAGGTCGCCGAGGCCGAGCCGTTCAGGAAGTGGCTCAAGCGCGAGGTCTTCCCCGGGCCCGAGGTCACCGAGGACGCCGAGATCGGCGAACTCGTCCGCAAGGCGGCCCACACCGTCTACCACCCCGCCGGCACCTGCCGGATGGGCGCCGCAGGCGACGCCCTCGCCGTGGTCGACCCCCAGCTGCGGATCCGCGGCCTGGAGAACATCCGCATCGCGGACGCGTCCGTCTTCCCGACGATGCCCGCAGTGAACCCGATGATCGGAGTCCTGATGGTGGGAGAGAAGTGCGCGGAGATGCTTGTGGCAGGCCCCGGCACCGGGGGTGACGCCCGGTGAACGGCACCGGCGCCGGCACCGGCGCACCCACCGGCCCCCTGCCCGAGGGCACGCCGCAGACCGCCGCGGCCGACGCCCCGGCCGTCTTCTCCGTCCGCAACCTGTGGAAGGTCTTCGGACCGAAGGCCGACCGCGTCCCCGGCAGCGAGCTGGCCGCCCTCTCCGCCGAGGAGCTGCGCGAGCGGGCCGGCTGCACCGTGGCCGTCCGCGACGTCTCCTTCGACGTCCGCCAGGGCGAGGTCTTCGTCGTCATGGGCCTCTCCGGCTCCGGCAAGTCCACGCTCGTCCGCTGCCTGACCCGGCTCATCGAGCCGACCTCCGGCACCATCGCCATCGACGGCGAGGACGTGTGCGGCATGGACAAGGGCGCCCTGCGCGAGCTGCGCCGCCACCGCGCGGCCATGGTCTTCCAGCACTTCGGCCTGCTTCCGCACCGCTCCGTCCTCGACAACGTCGCCTACGGGCTGGAGATCCAGGGCGTCGCCAAGGCCGAACGCCGCGCCAAGGCCGCCGAGATGGTGGAGAAGGTCGGCCTCGCGGGCATGGAGGACCGCCGCCCCGGCCAGCTCTCCGGCGGCCAGCAGCAGCGCGTGGGCCTCGCCCGCGCCCTCGCCGCCGACCCCGAAGTCCTCCTGTTCGACGAGCCGTTCAGCGCCCTCGACCCGCTCATCCGCCGCGACATGCAGGAGGAGGTCGTCCGCCTGCACCGCGACGAGGGCCGCACCATGGTCTTCATCACCCACGACCTGTCCGAGGCGCTGCGCCTCGGCGACCGGATCGCCCTGATGCGCGACGGCCGCGTCGTGCAGTGCGGCACGCCGGAGGAGATCGTGGGCTCCCCCGCGGACGACTACGTCCGCGACTTCGTGCGGGACGTCCCGCGCGAACAGGTCCTGACCGTCCGGCGCGCCATGCGGCCCGCCGCCGCGGGCGAGTCGGAGGCGGGCGAGTCCCTCGCCCCCACGACGACCGTCGCGGAAGCGATCGAGACGGTCGCGCGCACGGGCACCCCGGCCCGCGTCGTCGACGGCGGCCGCTGCGTCGGCGTCGTCGACCACCGCAGCCTGCTGGGCGTGGTCGCGGGCCTGGACGCCGGCGAAAGGACCGCGGCGTGACCGTACACACAGCTCCTCCGCAGATGAAGACGGCGCCGCCCGGCCGCGACACCACCGGGCCGCACCCCGCGGGCCTCGCGCTGCGCGCCCTGTGGGCCCGCCCCGCGGCCCGCAAGCTGCTCGTCCTCGCCGCCGCCGCGGCCGTCCTCGTACCCGTGGCGGCAGCGCTCCACGGCAGCGGCACCTGGCCGTCCGCGCTCACCGTCGACCTGAGCAAGCCCCTGACCGGGGCCAGCGACTGGATCATCGACAACCGCGACAGCCACTGGGCCTTCCTCTACTTCTTCGGGCACATCAGCGGCGCGATCATCGGCGCCGTGCACGCCGTCTACACCGTCCTCCTGGCCCTCGGCTGGGCCGGCGTGACGGCAGCGGCGGCCCTGATCGCCTGGCGCGTCGCGGGCGCACGGGTCGCCGTGACCGCCCTCGCCTCGTTCGCCGCCTGCGGCCTGCTCGGCATGTGGGTGCCCACGATGCGCACGCTCGCCCTGATGATCGTCGCGGTGGCGGTGTCCGTCGCCGTGGGCGCGCTCATGGGCCTCGCAGCGGGCCTGTCGGACCGTACGTTCCGCGCGCTGCGGCCCATCCTCGACACCATGCAGGCGCTGCCCGCCTTCGCGTACCTGCTGCCCGTCGTCCTCGTCTTCGGCATCGGCGTGGCGCCCGCCGTCCTGGCGACCGTCGTCTACGCGGCGCCGCCCATGGCCCGCCTCACCGCGCTCGGCCTGCGCTCCACCGACAAGGGCGTCCTGGAAGCGGTGGAGTCGCTCGGCGCGACCGGACGGCAGCGGCTGCTGACCGCACGCCTGCCGCTCGCCCGCCGCGAGCTGCTCCTGGGCGTCAACCAGACCATCATGATGGCCCTGTCCATGGCCGTCATCGCCTCCGTGATCGGCGCGGACGGCCTGGGGGACCGCGTCTACCAGGCCCTGTCGACGGTGGACGTCGGCAGCGCCCTGGCCGCGGGCATCCCGATCGTGCTGCTGGCGATCGTCCTGGACCGCACGACGGCAGGCGCGGCCGCCGGGTCCTCCCGGCCTTCCCGCCGCGGGCACAACCGGACGACGGGCCGCACCCGGCGAACGACCGCATGGCTCGCGGCCTCGGCCGCGGTGGTCACGGCGGCCCTCGCCACGGGCGACAAGCCCTGGCCGGACGGCTGGACGGTGGCGATCGCCGCCCCGGTGAACGACGCCAAGGACTGGATGGTCGACCACCTCTACACCGGCCTCCCGGGCATCGGCGGCACCGCCGACCTCGCCGCCCACTACACCGCCTGGGTCCTCGACCCCCTGCGCGACGGCCTCCTGGCCCTCCCCTGGTGGGGCGCCCTCCTCCTCGTGGCCGCCCTCGCCTGGCTGATCGGCACGTGGCGCACGGCGCTGACGGCCGTCCTGTCGCTGGCCGCGATCGGCGTGCTGGGCCGCTGGGAGCTGTCGATGGACACGCTCTCGCAGGTGGTGGCCGCCGTGGCCGTCACGCTCGTCCTCGGCTTCACGATCGCCGTGCCCGCCGCGCGCAGCCCGCGCGTGGAGCGGCTGCTGCGGCCGGTCCTGGACGTCTTCCAGACGATGCCGCAGTTCGTGTACCTGATCCCCGTCGTGGCGCTGTTCGGCATCGGCCGGGCCCCGGCCGCCGCGGCCGCGGTTGTCTACGCGCTGCCCGCCGTCGTCCGCATCGCGAGCGAGGGCCTGCGCCGGGTGAACCCCGGTGCGATGGAGTCGGCCCGCTCGCTGGGCGCGACCGGCGGCCAGCAGCTGCGCCAGGTGCAGTTCCCGCTGGCCCGCCCGCAGCTGCTGCTCGCGGTCAACCAGGCCGTGGTGCTGGTGCTGTCGGTCGTCATCATCGGCGGTCTCGTCGGCGGCGGCGCGCTCGGCTACGAGGTCGTCTTCGGCCTGGCCCAGGGCGACCTGGCCACGGGTCTCACCGCGGGTGTGGCCATCGCGTGCCTGGGGCTGATGCTCGACCGGGTCACGCAGCCGACGAAGGGAGCGCGTGATGGCGCGTAAGACGATGACGGCGGCGGCCGCGCTGTGCGTCCTGGCCGCCGCCACGGCCACCGGCTGCGGCGCGGCCGACATGACCAAGCAGGCGTCCCCGTACGCCGATGCGGCGGGGACGAAGACCGTCACCCTGTCCGTGCAGTCCTGGGTGGGCGCGCGGGCCAACACGGCCGTCGCCAAGTACCTGCTGGAGCACGAGCTGGGCTACCGCGTCGACACCGTGCAGGTGGACGAGGTGCCCGCCTGGGACGCCCTCAGCCAGGGCCGCGTCGACGCGATCATGGAGGACTGGGGCCACCCGGAGCAGGAGAAGCGGTACGTCGAGGAGAAGAAGACGATCGCCTCCGGCGGCGACCTCGGCGTCACCGGCCACATCGGCTGGTGGGTGCCGAAGTACTTCGCCGACGCCCACCCCGACGTCCTCGACTGGCGCAACCTCAACAAGTACGCGTCGCAGCTGCGCTCGCCCGAGAGCGGCGGCAAGGGCCAGCTCCTGGACGGCTCGCCGTCGTACGTCACCAACGACAAGGCGCTCGTGAAGAACCTCGACCTGGACTACAAGGTCGTCTTCGCGGGCTCCGAGGCGGCGCAGATCACCCAGATCCAGCAGTCCGCCAAGGACAAGAAGCCCTTCCTCACCTACTGGTACGAGCCCCAGTGGCTCTTCAACGAGGTGCCGATGGTGGAGGTGAAGCTGCCCGAGTACACCGAGGAGTGCGCGGACAAGGGCGCGAAGGACCCGGCGACGGTGAACTGCGCCTACCCCACCACGCCGCTGAAGAAGTTCCTCAATGCGGACTTCACCCGCAAGGGTGGCAAGGCGGCCCGCTTCCTGAAGAACTTCCAGTGGTCGAAGGACGACCAGAACGCCGTCTCGCAGATGATCGCCGAGGACAAGCTCAGCGCGGACGAGGCCGCGAAGCGCTGGGTGGAGAAGAACCCGGACGTCTGGAAGAAGTGGCTGCCGTGAGCAGGTAGCACGCAGCACCTGGCACGTGCAGCAAGGAGCAGGAAGCAGCCGAGCGGCGCCGTACCCCCGTGGACGGCGCCGCTCGCGCGTGCAAGGGGGGATCAGGCGGAGTACGCGCCCGGAGCCAGGCCCGTCGTCACGCCGATGCGGTTCCAGGCGTTGATGGTGACGATCATGGCGATCAGCTGGGCGAGCTCCTCCTGGGGGAAGTGCTTCGCCGCCCGGTCGTAGACCTCGTCGGAGACGCCGGAGGGCAGCAGGGTGACCGCCTCGGTCAGGGCGAGCGCCGCCTGCTCCTTCTCCGTGTAGAAGCCGGCCGCCTCGTGCCACGCGTTGAGGAGGTAGATGCGCTCCTCGGTCTCGCCCAGGCGGCGGGCGTCCTTGGTGTGCATGTCCAGGCAGAAGGCGCAGTGGTTGAGCTGCGAGGCGCGGATCTTGACCAGCTCGATGAGGGAGGTCTCCAGGCCCTTGCGGGCGGCCCGCTCCAGGCTCAGCATCGCCTTCTGGACCTCGGGGGCGACCTCGTGGAGCAGCATGCGGGGGGCGTGGTGGTGGGTGGTGTTCTGTGTGGTCGCGTTCGTCATGGATACGACACTAGGCCGGGGGCAGCCCACAGGTATGGTCCATTCCCATGGAGAAAGCATGGGCCACTTCGGAGGCCGGACCCGCGGTCGCCGGCGCCGGCGCGGGCGTGGACTTCCACCTGGACCTGAGCGGGCCGGGCGGCGTGCGCGCCTCCCTCATCCGGGCCCTGCGCGAGGCCGTCCGCA
>NZ_JBAMDC010000217.1:0-11590 GCF_036961605.1 Streptomyces sp. KLMMK | reverse complement strand
CCCCCCGCTGCGGCAGACTGGAGCCATGCCGGAGTTGCCGGAGGTCGAGGCTCTCGCCGGGTTTCTCGCCGGGCGTCTCGTGGGGCGTACGGTCGAGCGCGTGCTGCCCGTGGCCGTGAGCGTGCTCAAGACCTACGATCCGCCACTCACCGCCCTGGAGGGGCGGGAGGTCAGCGGCGTGCGCCGGTACGGCAAGTTCCTCGACCTCGCCACCGGCGACGGCCCGCACCTCGTCCTGCACCTGGCCCGCGCCGGCTGGCTGCGCTGGCAGGAGAGCCTGCCGGAGGCGCCGCCCCGCCCCGGCAAGGGCCCGCTGGCGCTGCGCGTACGGCTGACGGGCGGCGGCGGTTTCGACGTCACCGAGGCGGGCACCCAGAAGCGGCTCGCCGCCTACTGCGTGCGGGACGTCGCCGAGGTGCCCGGCGTCGCCCGGCTCGGCCCCGACCCGCTCGCCCCGGACTTCACCCTCGACGCCTTCGCCGGACTGCTGCGCGACGAGCGGCGGCAGCTCAAGGGGGTCCTGCGCGACCAGAGCGTCGTCGCGGGGATCGGCAACGCCTACTCGGACGAGATCCTGCACGCGGCGCGCATGTCCCCGTTCAAGCTCGCGGCGAGCCTGACGGAGGACGAGACCGCCGCCCTGTACGGGGCCTTGCGCACCGTGCTGCACGAGGCCGTCGAGCGGGCGCGCGGCCACGCCGCGGACGAGCTGAAGGCGGAGAAGAAGAGTGGCCTGCGCGTGCACGGCCGCACCGGGCAGCCGTGCCCCGTGTGCGGCGACACCGTCCGCGAGGTGTCCTTCAGCGACTCCTCGCTGCAGTACTGCCCCACCTGCCAGACGGGCGGCAAGCCGCTGGCCGACCGCAGGCTGTCCCGCCTGCTGAAGTGAGCCGGGCGCTCAGTCCCGCGGGATTCCGCGGGCGTCCGCGTGGGCGAGCTCCGAGTGCTTGTAGGAGTAGGCGAAGTACACCACCAGCCCGATCGCGAACCACACCGCGAACCGCAGCCACGTCTCCACGGCGAGATAGGTGATCAGCCAGATCGAGGCGGCGATCCCGATCCCGGGCACCACGGGCACCCACGGGCAGCGGAACGAGCGCGGCAGCTCCGGCCGCTTGTAGCGGAGCACGATCACGGCCGCGCACACGACCGCGAAGGCCAGCAGGATGCCGATGTTCGTCAGCTCCGCGGCCTCGCCGATGGGCACCAGGCCCGCGATGGCCGCCGACGCCACGCCCACGATCCAGGTCACGCGCGTCGGCACGTGCCGCGTCGGGTGCGTCTTGGAGAACCACTTCGGCAGCAGCCCGTCGCGGCTCATCGCGAACCACACCCGGGTCACGCCGAGCATGAAGGTGAACATGACGGTGAGGATGCCGATGATCGCGCCGACCGCGATGACGTCCGCGAGGCCGCCGAGCCCGACCGACTTGAAGGCGGTCGAGAAGCCGCTCTCCTTGTCGATGTCCGAGTAGGGCTGCATGCCCGTCAGCACCAGGCAGGCCAGCACGTACAGCACCATCGAGACCGCCAGCGAGTACAGGATCGCCTTCGGCATGTGGCGCTGGGCGTCCTTGGACTCCTCGGCCGCCGTGGACATCGCGTCGTAGCCGAAGACGGCGAAGAAGACCGTGGCCGCGCCGGTGAAGGCCCCGCTGACCCCGAACGGGAAGAAGGGCGTGTAGTTGCTGCTCTTGACGTGGAAGAAGCCCACGACGACCACCAGCAGCACGACCAGGATCTTCAGGCCGACGACCACGGTCTCGAACCGGGCCGCGTTCTTGATGCCCATGGTCAGCAGCCAGGCGATCAGCAGGCACAGCACCGCGGCGAACAGGTCCACCCGGTGCCCGTCGCCCGTCCCGGGCGCGCCCAGCATCCAGGCCGGCAGCTCGGCGTTCATCTCCCCGAGCAGGAAGTTGATGTACCCGGAGATGCCGATGGCGACCACCGCGACGATCGCCGTGTACTCCAGCAGCAGGTCCCAGCCGATGAACCAGCCGCCGATCTCGCCGAGCACCGCGTAACCGTAGGTGTAGGCGGAGCCGGCCCGCGGGATCAGGCCCGCGAACTCGGCGTACGAGAAGGCGGCGGCCGCGCTCGCCACGCCCGCGATGAGGAAGGAGACGAGCACGGCCGGACCGGCGACGCCGTTGGCGATGGTGCCCGCGAGGCTGAAGATGCCCGCGCCGATGATGCCGCCGACGCCGATCGCCGTGAGCTGCCACAGCCCCAGCGTCCTGGTCAGGTGTTCGCCGTGCGCCTCGGTCTCCTCCGCCTCCTCGATCGTCTCGATCGGTTTGCGGCGCAGCACGCCATGTCCCCTCCGGAGCCCGGCCATGTCATGTCCTCTCGTCGGCGCTGACGGCGGATCATCGCCGACATCATGGCCCGGCGGGGGCGGCGACGGAAGGCGCCGCCCCGCGCCGGCGGGCCGGGTTCAGCCGATGGCGGGTGCCACCGCCCGGGCCTCGGTGCCCCAGCCCGAGGGGGACGCGCCGACCGTGAAGTCCAGCTTCCCGCCCCCGGTGATCTGCCGCGACGTCAGGTACGTGCGCCCGTAGTGGTCGCCGTCGAGGCGCACCGACTGCACGTAGCGCTCCCGGTCGGAGGTCCCCGGGGCGGTCACGGTGAACCGCTCCCCGTCGAGGTTGAGGTCCACCCGGTCGAACACCGGCGTGCTGAGCCCCCACACGTCCGCGCCCGGCTGGACGGGGAAGACGCCGATGGCGGAGAGCACCATCCAGGCCGACATCGTGCCCAGGTCGTCGTTGCCGGTCATCCCGGTCGGCGCGTCCGTGAAGAGGGTGAGCGCGGCGTGCACCACGTCCGTCGTCTTCCAGGGCTGGCCGGTGGACAGGTACGTGTACGGGGCGATGAGGTCGGGCTCGTTCTGCGGGTTGTACTTGTCGGCGTTGTAGTAGTCGTACGGGCCGTGGACCCACACCTCGCGGGCCGTGCGCGCGGGGTCCTTCAGCAGCCGGTCGTAGGCGAAGAAGGAGTCGAGCCGGGAGTTCGCCGCCGCCTTGCCGCCGATCAGGTCGATCATCCCCGGCAGGTCCTGCGGCACCAGCCACTGGTACTGCCACGCGGTGCCCTCGTGGAAGCAGACGCTCTTCGCCGGGTCGGCCGGTCCCATGAACGCGCCGTCGGCGCCCCGGGCCCGGAAGAAGCCCGTGGCGGGGTCGTGGACGTTGCGGTAGTTCCGGGAGCGGGCCGCGTAGCGGTCGGCGTCCGCGTGGTGGCCCAGGGAGCGGGCCATCCTCGCGAGCATCCCGTCGGCCAGCGCGTACTCCAGCGTCGCCGAGCCGCCCTGGTGGACGTCGGAGTCGCCGGGCTTCTCCTTGGGCCTGCCGGGCACGCAGGGCACGTAACCGTCGCGGATGTAGCGGTCGTTGCCGTCCCGGCCCACGTACGGGGAGTCCTTGGGCGGCACCCCGTCCGCGTTCCTCTTCAGCACCCGGTAGGCCTCCTCCTCGTGGCCCTTGAGCAGCCCGTGCTGATAGGCGTTGGTGAGGAAGGGGGTGACCGGGTCACCGGTCATGATGTTCGTCTCGACCGTGCCGTAGCCCCACTTGGGCAGCCAGCCGCCGTCCGCCTCGACCTGCAGCACCGACAGCGCCATGTCCCGCGACTCGTCCGGCGCCAGCAGCGCGAGCAGCTGCGCCTGGGTGCGGTAGGTGTCCCACAGGGACCAGTTCTGGTAGTAGGTGAAGCCGCGGGCGCGGTGGATCCTGCCGTCCCAGCCGGTGTACCGGCCGTCGGCGTCGCTGCCGACGGTGGGGGCGAGGAAGGCGCGGTAGAGCGAGGAGTAGAAGGTGCGGCGCAGCGCCGCCGCGCCGCCCTGGACGCGGACGTCGTCCAGGCGCCGCTCCCACGCCTCGCGCGCGGCCCGGGCCGTGCGGTCGAAGCCGTCGTCCTCCGCGCGCAGGTTGCCGGCGGCGCCGGCGGCGTCGACGTAGCTGATGGCGGTGGTGGCCTCCACCGTGCGGTCGCGGGTGGTGTCGAAGCGCACCCAGGCGCCGTTGCGGCCGGCGGAGGTGGAGCTGCGGGTGCCTTCGGAGACCTTGTCGCCGTTCCAGGTGCCGAAGGTGGTGAAGGGCCGGTCGAAGCGGGTGATCGTGTACACCGTGTACGGGCGCGTGTCCTGGCAGAAGCCGCGGCCGGTGACGGCGGAGCGGACGGTGCGGGAGTCGAGGACCTCGACGGTGGTGGAGACCGTGCGGTGCAGCGACTGCCCGGTGTTGAGCAGCACGTTGGCCTTGCCGGTGGCCGGGAAGGTGTAGCGCTGGTGGCCGGTGCGGCGGCCCGCGGTCAGCTCGGCGGTGATGCCGCCGTAGGAGGACAGCCCGACCCGGTAGTAGCCGGGGCGGGCGGTCTCGTCGCGGTGGCTGAAGGCGGCGGCGTAGCGGGCGTTGTCGGTGCGCGTGACGTCACCCGTGGTGGGCAGCACGGGCAGGTCGCCGCCGAGGCGGCAGCCCACCCCGGACAGGTGCACGGTGCTGAAGCCGCGGATGTGGTCGTGCTTGTAGTCGTAGCCCGTGCTGTGGCCGGTGTCGGGGGAGAGCTGCACCATGCCGAACGGCACGGCGGCTCCGGGGAAGGTGTTGCCCTCGTTCTGGGAGCCGATGAAGGTGTTGACCAGGCCGGTCAGGCCGTCGGCCGCGGCGGCCGGCCGCGGGGCCGTGAGCGAGACCCCGCCCAGTACCGCCGCGAGAGCTAGTGCGGCCGCGCAGGTGCGCGAGCGCAGGTGTCCGGTCCATCTCATCGTCCACGCCCCTCGGGTGACGCCACGTAGGATGCCGACATCGTTGTCAGCGCCGAGGGTAGCGAGTGCATGACGTGCTGTCATGGTGCCCCGCGCGCCAGATGTGGCGACCCCCACCCCCGGCGGCACCCCGGCGCCCCCGGCACCGTGGCCCCCTTGTCATGCCCCGTGTACGGTGGGCGGCGCTCCAGCCGACCGAACGGAACCGCCCCGCCCATGCGCCTGACCGGACTCGCATCCGTAGGACCGTTCTTCGCCCTGCGGGCCGAAGAGGCGCCCGAGGCGCTCGGAGAAGCCTCCGGGGAGTACCTGCCGCTCGGCGAGGAGGCCGTGCGCGCCCGCGTGGAGACTGTCGCCGGGCGCCTGGGGACGGAGGACCGGCGCGTGGCCGCGTCCGTCGCCTACCAGGGCATCGCCGGGCGGCTGCTGTCCGTCGCCCTGGGCTCGGCCGTGCTCGCCGGCGAGGTCCCCGACCTCGGCCGCCTGCGCTGGCACCCGGCCCGCACCGCGCCGGACGACCTGTGGCTGCCCGGCCCCACGGCCCTGCCGGGCACCGCCGGGGACCCGGCAGGAGCGATCCGCGAGCACGTCCTGCGCGGCCCGCTCCAGGACCTGCACGCCCTCACCCGCACGGTCGTCCCGGTCTCCGGGCGCCTCCTGTGGGGCAACGCGGCGTCATCGCTCGCGGGCTCCCTGCGCGTGCTGCACGCCTGGTGCCGCGACCGGGACCGCCCGCAGGACGCGGCCCGCGCCCTGGACCTGGCCCGCGCCGTGCTCGCCGACCCGCTCCTGCACGGCACCGGCACCCTCGTCCCGGGCCCCGCGCCGCGCTCCGCGCCGTCCTTCGTGCGCAGCACCTGCTGTCTCTACTACCGGGTGCTGCCCGGCGGGATGTGCGGCGACTGCGTGCTGCGGCACGCGCCGCCGCGGGTGCGCTGAGGCGAGGGCGCGGGCGGCCACTCCCGCGTCGAGAGCACGCCGAGGACGTACGCCTTGGCCACCAGCGCCGTGCGGTTGGGCACGCGCCAGCGGCGCGTGAGCCGGGTCAGGTGGTAGTTGACGCCGTCCACGGTCAGCCCGACCGCCTTGCCGATGGCGGCGGTCGTCGCCCCCGCGGCGGCCAGCGCCAGGATGTGCCCCTCCACCACGCTCACCTCGGCGGCCGGTTCCGCCGGACGCGGGACGGTGTCACCCGCCCGTACCCGCAGCACCGCCAGCAGCATCGGGCTCGGCGGGAAGCCGTCCCCGACCGGGTCCACGAGCAGCTCCCCCTCCCGTTCGACGCCCCCCGCGCCCGCCAGCCAGCGCACCTCGATCGGGTGACGGGGCCGGCGGCCGAGCCGCAGGGCCTCGATGTGCCGGTCGAGCCGGCCCGGAAGCCGCGGCCGGAACATCTCGTGCAGGTTCCGGCCGCGCAGGCGGACCGGCGAAGTGCCCCACTCGGCGGCCATGGCCGGGTTCGCGACCGTGACCTCGCCGTCCGGCCGGCAGACCGCGATCGGCGTCGGGATGCGGTCGAGGAGCAGCAGGAAATGATTGCGCCAACTGATGTATTCGTCGCTCACCACGGTGTGCCCGGCCCCTCGCTCGTCCCGTGCCCGTCCAAGGGCCTGTCCAGTGCTTGCCCGGCGGGCCGCGCCCGGGAGCGTCACGCCACGAACCACTGCACAATCGTGCAGTTCTGTATACGACCGGAATAGGCGACTTGCAGATGTGTCCGGTTCCCGGCCCCGGCCCCCGTTTGGGCCTCCGCCGGGCCGGTTACGCGGAGGAGTGCCGCGTCCCGCGCCCCGCGCCCCGCACCTCCTGCCCCCGCACCCTCGCCCGTCTTCCCGGTACACCGGACCACAGGAGCCGTCAGTGAGCAGCCGAGCCCGGATCGTCGTCGTCGGAGCCGGATTCGCCGGCTACCAGGCCGCCCGCGAGCTGTCCCGCACGGCGCGCGGCGCCGCCGAGATCGTGCTCGTCAACCCCCACGACTACTTCCTCTACCTGCCCCTCCTCCCCGAGGTCGCGGCCGGCGTCCTGGAGCCGCGCCGCGTCACGGTGTCGCTGACCGGGACCCTGCCGCGGGTCCGGCTCGTCCTCGGCCAGGTCGACACGGTCGACCTCGACGGCCGGCGCATCGGGTACGCCGACCCCGAGGGCAACCGCGGCACCCTCGCCTACGACCGGCTGCTGCTGACCGTGGGCAGCGTCAACAAGCTGCTGCCCGTGCCCGGCGTCGCCGAGCGCGCTCACGGCTTCCGCGGCCTGCCCGAGGCCCTCTACCTGCGCGACCACGTCGTGCGCCAGACCGAGCTGGCCGGCGCCGCGGCCGGTGCGGAGGAGCGCGCCGCCCGGCTGACCTTCGTGGTCGTCGGAGCGGGGTACACCGGCACCGAAGTGGCCGCCCACGGCGTGCTGTTCACCGACTCGCTGGTGCGCCGCAACAGCGCCCTGCGCGAGGCGGGCGCCCGCCCCCGCTGGGTGCTCCTGGACCTCGCCCCGCGGGTCCTGCCCGAGCTCGACCGGCGCCTCTCGCACACCGCGGACCGGGTGCTGCGCCGCCGCGGCGTCGAGGTCCGTACGGGCACGTCCGTCAAGGAGGCCACCCGGGACGGAGTACACTTGGACGACGGGGAGTTCGTCCCGACGCGCTCCCTCGTCTGGTGCGTGGGGGTGCGCCCGGACCCGCTGGTCGCCGGCCTCGGCCTGCCCACCGAGCGGGGGCGGCTGTGCGTGGACGAGTACCTGGCCGTCCCCGGCCGCCCGGAGGTCTTCGCCTGCGGCGACGCCGCGGCCGTGCCCGACCTCACCCGGCCCGGCGAGTACACCCCGATGACCGCCCAGCACGCCCAGCGCCAGGGCCGGACCGCCGGCCGCAACATCGCCGCCTCCTTCGGGCGCGGCGAGCGCCGCCCCTACCGCCACCGCGACCTGGGCTTCACGGTCGACCTCGGCGGCGTCCAGGCCGCGGCCGACCCGCTGCACATCCCGCTCTCCGGCCCCCTGGCCAGTGCCGTCACCCGCGGCTACCACCTGGCGGCCATGCCCGGCAACCGCATCCGCGTCGCCGCCGACTGGCTCCTCGACGCGCTCCTGCCGCGCCAAGGCGTCCAGCTCGGCCTCGTCCGCTCCGGGTCCGTCCCGCTCGACACGGAGACGCCGGAGGTGGCCCGCACGCCGTACGACGGGCGGTGACCCGGCCGCCCGGGCGCCGACCCGCCTCGGGCGCCGACCGGGCAGGCGCCGATCCGGCTCAGATGCCGATGTGGCGCCGCAGCAGGGCCCGGAAGTCGCGGTCGAACGCCTCGTAGCGGCGCCGCAGTTCCGCCCCGGGCCAGTCCGCCGGCAGCAGCTCCCGCGGCAGGACCGGGTCCGACAGCAGGTGCCGCAGGACCGCCGCCGAGACCGTGAAGCGTTCCGCGAGGGCCGCCGTGCGGTCCTCGCGGAGGGCGGACTCCAGGAAGCGGGCGCGCGAGGCCCAGCCGTCCAGGTCCCACAAGGCCGCCGCGAGCCGCGCGGGGTCGTCCTCCGGTGCGCCCGCCAGCAGCGTGCACTGGGCGGTGACGACCGGCGGCCTGTCCCGCAGGAGGTTGGCGGGGCGCATCCAGCAGCCCTCGCGGAGTTCGCCGAGGCGGAGCGCCGCCATGGCCTGGCGCAGGGCGGCGCGGTCGGCCGCGCTGCGGCGCTCGGGGGTTACCACGGCGATCTCCCAGCCGCCGTCCCACGGCCGGGTGCGGGGCGCGCGGCTGTCGTCCTGCCGGGCCTGGCGCGCGAGGAGCCGGTCGGTCAGCCGGTAGGTGCCCTCGTGCTGCTCCAGGTCGCCCGCGGCGACCATCCGGGTCAGGGCCGTCCGCACCGTCCCCTCCGCGGTCCCGAACAGTTCCCCCACGCGGACGAGGGCGCGCGCGGGGAGCGCGGGCGGGTGGTGCCCGAGGAGGGTGGAGAGCACGACCGAGCGCGCGGTCAGGGGCCGCAGGGCCGGAACGGCGGGACCGGCGTGAGCGGCGGGGGAAACGGCAACGGTGTCGTCCATGGCTGGGCCAACCCTATCCATTACAGTCCTTCATCACGCATCATGAAACTGTAATACCGTCCGATGCCCCACGCCCTGCCGAACGGCCCGCCCGGAGGTCGCCATGAGCGCCACGCACGACGTGTTCAACCAGGCCCCGCCCCTGACCGGCTTCACCACCGCCGACGACCCCGCCCTGCTGGAGGCGCTGCGCCGCGACGGCGGGGCGTGGGGCGAGGCCGAGGTCCGCGAGCTCGGCGCCCGGGCCGGCACGGAGGAGGTGCAGGACTGGGCCCGCACGGCCGAGGCGCACCCCCCGGTGCTGCGCACACACGACCGCTACGGCCACCGCATCGACGAGGTCGAGTTCCACCCCGCCTGGCACCGGCTGATGGCCGCCGCCGTGGAGAGCGGTCAGCACGCCGCCCCCTGGGCCGAGGCCCGCCCCGGCGCCCACCTGGTGCGCGCGGCGAAGTTCTACGTGTGGGCCCAGGCCGAGCCCGGCCACGGCTGCCCGGTCTCGATGACGTACGCCGCCGTCCCCGCACTCCGTGCCCAGCCCGGACTGGCCGCCGCCTACGAGCCGCTGCTGGCCTCCCGCACGTACGACTACGGGCTGCGCCCGCCGCTCGGCAAGCAGGGCCTGATCGCGGGCATGTCGATGACGGAGAAGCAGGGCGGCTCGGACGTCCGCGCCAACACCACCACGGCCGTGCCCGCGGGCGACGGCTCGTACGTGATCACCGGCCACAAGTGGTTCACCTCCGCGCCGATGAGCGACGTCTTCCTGGTCCTCGCCCAGGCCCCGGAGGGCCTGACCTGCTTCCTCATGCCGCGCGTCCTGCCCGACGGCACCCGCAACGCCATGCACCTGCAGCGGCTCAAGGACAAGCTCGGCAACCGCTCCAACGCGTCGGCGGAGATCGAGTACGAGCAGGCCGTGGCCTGGCCGGTCGGCGAGCCCGGGCGCGGCGTGCGCACGATCGTCGAGATGGTGAACATGACCCGGCTCGACTGCGTCATCGGCTCCGCGGCCGGCATGCGGGCCGGGCTGCGGCAGGCCCTGCACCACGCCGCGCACCGCAAGGCGTTCGGCGCCGAGCTGATCGACCAGCCCCTGATGCGCAACGTCCTGGCCGACCTCGCCGTGGAGTCGGAGGCCGCGACCGTGCTGGCGATGCGGCTCGCGGCGGCCCTGGACCGCTCCGAGGCCGGGGACGCCGCCGAGTCGGCGCTGCGCCGGCTGGGCCTGGCGGCCGGCAAGTACTGGGTCTGCAAGCGCGGCGCGGCCCACGCCGCCGAGGCCCTCGAATGCCTGGGCGGCAACGGCTACGTCGAGGAGTCCGGCATGCCGCGGCTCTACCGGGAGGCCCCGCTGCTGTCCATCTGGGAGGGCTCGGGCAACGTCGCCGCGCTGGACGTCCTGCGGGCCCTGACGAAGGAACCGGCCGCCCTGGACGCCTACTTCGCGGAGGTCGGCGAGGCGGCGGGCGCGGACCCCCGGCTCGATGCGGCCGCCGCGCGCCTGCGGGACCTGCTCGGGGAGCTCACCGACCCCGGCCGCGCCCAGCTCCTGGCCCGCCGCCTGGCCGAGCAGCTGACGCTCGTCCTGCAGGGCAGCCTGCTCGTGCGGCACAGCACGCCGGCCGTCGCGGACGCCTTCTGCGCCTCCCGGCTGGGCGGGGACTGGGGCAACGCCTTCGGCACCCTGCCCCCGGGCACGGACCTCGGGCCGGTCCTGGACCGCGTGCTGCTGAAGGAGGCGCTGTGACCCCGGCCGCGTCGCCGGCCGCGACCGTGCGCACGGAGCGCCGCGGACCGGTCACCACCGTCGTCCTCTCCCGCCCGGAGGTCCGCAACGCCGTGGACGGGCGGACCGCCGCCGCGCTGGCCGACGCCTTCCGGGCGTTCGAGGCGGACGAGAGCGCCCTCGTCGCGGTGCTGTGGGGCGAGGGCGGCACCTTCTGCGCCGGGTTCGACCTGAAGGCGTTCAGCAGCGGCGAGCCCGGCAGCCGGATCGAGGCCGGCAACCGCGTGGAGGCCGGCGGGGACGGCCCGATGGGCCCCACGCGGATGCGGCTGTCGAAGCCCGTCGTCGCGGCGGTCAGCGGGTACGCGGTCGCGGGCGGCCTGGAACTGGCGCTCTGGTGCGACCTGCGCGTGGCCGAGGAGGACGCCGTCTTCGGCGTCTTCTGCCGCCGCTGGGGCGTGCCGCTGATCGACGGCGGGACGGTCCGCCTGCCCCGGCTGATCGGCACGAGCCGCGCGATGGACATGGTGCTGACCGGCCGCCCGGTGCCGGCCGCCGAGGCGTATGCGATGGGGCTCGCCAACCGGGTGGTCCCCACGGGCACCGCCCGCGCCGCCGCGGAGCAACTGGCCGCGGAGATCGCCCGGTTCCCCCAGGGCTGCCTGCGCGGCGACCGCGCCTCCGTGCTCGGCCAGGAGGGCCTCGCCGAAGGGCAGGCGATGGCGGCCGAGTTCGCGCACGGCCGGGCCTCGCTGGCCGGGGCCGTCGAGGGCGCCGCGCGCTTCGCCGCGGGAGCGGGCCGGCACGGGGACTTCACGGACCTCTGAAGGGGGCCCGGCCCGGACGGCAAGGTGGACGGAGGGCGTACGGCAGGCTTGCCGTGCGCCCTGTTCGTCCGTCTTGCGGGGTGAACCCCCGCACATAAACCACACAGTTCTTCACCCCTTCGATGGGATTGGCCCCCTCACAGGGCAGTTGAGGGCTGGACGACCGCGAGGATCTCCCCGTGAGCGGATGGGTGCGCGCCGGGCGCGCGGGGATCGTGGCCTTCGCGGCCGTCATGGCGACGACC
>NZ_JBAMDC010000216.1:0-11618 GCF_036961605.1 Streptomyces sp. KLMMK | reverse complement strand
CTCACCGGCTGCCGGCTGCACGGCACCGACGGCACGGGGATCGTCGCGGGCGGCTCGACCCGGGTCGAACTGCACCGCACCGACGTCCGGGACACCAGCGGCTCCGCGATCCGGGTGCGGGAGAACGCCGCCGTGGTCCTGCGCGACTGCCTGGTCGACGGCGCCGGGCGCAGCGGGCTGCTCGTCGAGGACCAGGGTTCCGCCCTGCTCACCGACTGCCGGATCAGGGAGTGCGCCACGGACGCCGTACGGGTCCTGGGCAGCTCCCCCGGACCCGGTACGGAGGGGGCGGACTCGCGGGAGGCCGGCGGCGGTGGCGTCCGGCTGCACGACTGCGAGCTCTCGGGCAACGGCGCGGACTCCGTACGGGCCGGCGGGCACGGCGAGGTGGAGCTCGCCTTCTGCACCCTGCGCGACAGCGGCGGCTCCGGCGTCAGCGCCGGGGACGACGCCCGGGTCAGGGTCTCCGGCACCCGGATCGTGCGCACCGGCGCCGCGGCCGTCGTCGTCCACGGCTCCGCCCGGCTGACCGCCCGCGAGGTGACGATCCGCGCGTCGGCAGCCAACGGCCTCGTCGCCACCGGCCACGCCGTCGCGCACCTCGACGACAGCACCATGGACGAGTGCGCCTACAGCCTCGTCCACGCGGGCGGCAGCGCCGACGTCCGGCTGCGGGGGCTGCGCATCACCAGGACGCCCGAGCACGGCGCCCACCTGGTCGCCGATGCGCGGGCCGTCATCGAGAGCACCTGGATCAGCGACTGCGGCATGTCCGGGGTGGACCTCGCCGACTCCGTACGCGCCGAGCTCCGTGGCGTCTCCGTGCACCGCACGCGCAACGGCGTGACCGCCGTGACCCGCGGCCTGACCCGGCTGCACGACTGCGAGATCGCCGACAGCGAGCGCGCCGCCGCGGTCCTCGGCCCGGGCGACCAGGAGGTGACGGGCGGCAGGCTGCTGAGGGCGGGTACCGCGGGCCTCGTCGTCGAACCCGGTGCCGCGCCCCGCGTCACCGGCCTGGAGGTCCGGGACGCCGCGGGTTCCGGCGTAGTGGTCGCGGGCGGCGCCGAGCCGCGGCTGAGCGGGGTGCGTGTGCTGCGGCCGGCGAAGAACGGGCTGATCGTCGACTCCGGCGGCAGCGGCGTCTTCGAGGAGTGCGAGATCGTCGCCCCCGGCTTCCCGGCCGTCCATCTCGCCGGAACCGCCGCCCCGGTCCTGCGCCGCGTCCGGGTGCAGGACGCCGACGAGGACCTGAGCAGCGAGCCGGACGCCGCACCCGTGGTGGAGGAGTGCGTCTCCGTCCGGGTCGCGTCACCGCGATGGCCGCAGCTCACCGGAGCCGCGGACCGGAGGAAGCCCCTGCCCGCCGGGAGCGGCGGCCCCGTGGCCGGCACGGCGGCGGTGGCCGACGGCGGCGAGGGGGAGGCGGACGAGCCCGAGGAGAGCCTCGACGACCTCCTCGGCGAGCTCGACCGGCTGATCGGGCTCCGCCGCGTCAAGCAGGACGTCGCCTCCCTCGTGAAGCTCATGCGGATGGTCCACCGCCGGGAGGCGGCCGGGCTCGCCGCCCCGCCGCTCAGCCGGCACCTGGTCTTCGCGGGGAACCCGGGCACCGGCAAGACGACCGTCGCCCGCCTCTACGGCCGCATCCTCGCCGCGGTCGGGCTGCTGGAGCGCGGCCACCTCGTCGAGGCCGACCGCTCCTCGCTCGTCGGCGAGTACGTCGGGCACACCGGCCCGAAGACCCAGCGGGTCTTCCAGGAGGCCATGGGCGGCGTGCTCTTCATCGACGAGGCGTACTCGCTGGCCCCGGCCGGTGCCGGCGGCGGCAACGACTTCGCGCAGGAGGCCGTCGCCACGCTCGTGAAGCTGATGGAGGACCACCGCGACTCCGTCGTCGTGATCGTGGCGGGCTACCCGGACGAGATGGAGCACTTCATCGACTCCAACCCCGGTCTCGCCTCCCGCTTCAACCGCACCCTGCTCTTCGAGGACTACGACGACGCCGAGCTGGTACGGATCGTGGAGCAGCACGCCGCTTCCCACCAGTACGAGCTCACCGACGACGCGCGGGAGGCACTCGGCGTCCACTTCTCCCGCGTCCCCCGCGACCACCGGTTCGGCAACGGCCGCTCCGCGCGCCAGACGTTCCAGGCCATGACGGAGCGGCAGGCGTACCGGGTCGCCGAGATCGAGGCACCGGCGGAAGCGGACCTCGTCACCCTCACCGGCCCGGACGTGCCGGAGCCGGAGGGGACGACGGGGCCGGCGGGTCCGGCTCCGGAACCGTTGGGGACGGCTCCGGCGGGGACGACTTCAGCGGGAACGACTCCGGCGGGAACGGCGTAGCGCCGGCCCGGCATCCGTCAGCCGATCTGCCACTTCTGGTTCTTGGCGCCGTCACAGGCCTGCAGCTGGAGCCGCAGCCCCTTCGAGCCGCTGTCGGCGGCCTCGACGCACTTGCCGGACGTGGGGTTGACCAGCGATCCGTCCTTCTGGATCGTGAAGGCCTGGGTGGGCTTGTTGTTGCAGTCGGCGATCTGGACCGCGGTCCCGTTCGCCGTCGAGCCCCGCTGCGTGTCCAGGCAGAGCCGGTCGTCGTAGAGCGACCAGACCTCGCCGTCCGGCCGGAACTCGAACCGCTGGCGCCTGTCGCCTGAGCAGTCGTCGAGCTGCAGCTGCGCGCCCGCCTTCGACTTGCCGCCGACGATGTCCACGCACCGCTTCGCGGCGAAGCCCATCACCGGGCCCTTGATCTTGCCGTCGTCGAGCTTCGGGGCGCGCGGGATCTCCGGCTTGGCCGGCTGGACGACGCCCCTCTTCGGGGGCTCCTGCGGCTGCGGCCGGTCCCCGCCGCCCCCGCTGCTGCTCCCGCCGCCTCCGGAGGACGAGGACCCGGAGGACCCGTGCCCGGAGCCGCCGGCACCGCCGGAACCGGAACCCGAACCACCGGAGCTGCCGGACCCCGACGAGCCGGAGGAACCGGAGGAACCCGAGGACCCACCGGAACCCGATCCCGAGCCGGACCCGGCAGAACCGGAACCGGAGCCCGAGCCGGAACCCGACCCCGACCCTCCTGATCCCGGCCCCGGAGCCGACCCGGAAGCGGAAGGCTGCCCCGATCCGCCCTTCCCACCGGACGCACCGCCACCGGTCCCGGTGCCGCCGGGCTTCGCGGCCTCGGGCCCCTTCCCCGCGTCCTTGGACCTGCCGGACGCCGCGGAACCGCCGCCACCGGACTTCCCCGGCTCCTTGGCCGCAGTGACCTTCTTCGAGGCGTCCGAGGAGCCCGAGGTGAACTCGAGCTGACCGACCAGCGGAACGGCGCCCACGGCCAGCCCCGCCACCGCCGCCGCGGAGGCGAGGACGGTCCACACCCGCTTGCCGGGCAGCAGGCCGCGCCGGGGCACGGACGGACGTCTGGCGAAGACCTTCGAGAATCCGTCCCGAAGTCCCGTGTCCTCGTCGGGCCCTGACGGCCCGGATGATCGGTTCGTGCGCTCGGGCGACATGTCATCCCCCCGTGTGAGTACTCAGCGGTGTCGGCAGCGGCCGCGTGCCCGGCCGCGCGGCACTGCACCCCGGGCCGTGGATCGTCCACTCCATAGGAGGTGATTCCACCACGGATGGATCCGTTTCCCGGCAACCAGTTCGACGGATTCGGCAGAAGTGACGGCCGATACCGTCAGTGGGCCGCCCGGGCGGGGAGCCAGCCGGCCTGCACGGCGAGGACGCCGGCCTCGAAGCGGCTGCGGGCGCCCAGGCGTTCCATGAGGCCGGTGGCGATGCGGCGGGCGGTGCGCTGGGAGACGCCGAGCCGCTTGGCGATGGACTCGTCGGTGCGGCCTTCCGCGAGGAGCCGGACCGTGGCCTCCTCCTGGCCGGTGAGGCCGCGTTCGTCGCGGGCCGGGCTCGCGCCGAGCGGCCGGGCGTCCGCCCAGACGGTCTCGAAGAGGGCGCAGAGGGCCGCGAGGATGCCCTGCCCGGTCAGGACGACGGCGCGGGCCGCCGTGTCGTCGCCGTTCACCGGCATCACGGCGGTGGCCCGGTCGATGATGATCATCCGGGTGGGAAGCGCGGGCGCCGTCCGGATCCGCCCGCCCAGCCGCGTGAGCCACTCGGCATAGGCGGTGGTCGAGGGGCTGTTGCGCACGCTGTCGAGGTAGACGGTGCGCAGCCGGACCCTGCGGCCGAGCAGCTCGCGGTCCAGCGGGCGGGAGGCCGCCATGCTGGCCTCGGTCTGCGCGCCGTCGGGGCTGAAGGCCATGACCTCCTCGCGCACCTCACGGGTGAGGTGCGCCAGCCGGTCCCTGATCTCGTCCAGCCCGACCAGCTGCTCCCCGCCCAGGCTGGCGGCGACGGAGCGCTGGTCGGCATACTCCGCGATGAGCTGGGCGGCGGCGACGCGCGACTCCTCCAACCGCTGCTGCTGCGCGGCCAGCCGGGCCTGCTGGCGGGACATCAGGATGTCCAGGCCGATGTCGGGGGAGACGGCACGCAGCCCGCCCGCGTGCTCGGCCGACGGACGCACCAGCGACAGCTCGCTCAACACGTCGAGCCCGGCGCGCACTTCGGCGGCGGTCAGGCCCAGGTACGCGGCCAGCGCGGCGACCCCTGCGCCGGGCATGGCCAGCAACCCCCGGTAGACCTGCTCGGATCCGGTGTCCAACCCCAGTGTGTCCAGCATCTGCGCCCCCCGGCGATCAAGGACAATTACCGAAATCACCCATGATCATTACATGGTGCACACAATCATGTGTAGCTCTTCCCGGGGCGAGTCCCTGGCCGTTTGCGGCCATGGACGGAACAGTTCCGCTTCATCCCTGGTGGGCACGCCCCCCGCTTGCGAGAGTTGCCGCCATGTATCTCGTGCACGTCGGCCTGCGCCGACCCCGCCGGACGACGGAACTCCCCGCCGAGATCAGGGAACTGGTGCTCTCGCTCGCCCTGCCGCGGGAGCGCATCGAGCACATCTCGGTCCACCCGCACGCCATGCCCCACCCCGTCCTCGGGGTGTACCTGCTCGCGGACCGGCTGGAGGAGGCCGAGGAGCACGCCGAGCAGGCCTGCCGGCGCGCCATCGCCCACAGCCCGCAGCTCGCGCGGTGGCAGTTGGTGGACGCCCAAGTACCCCTGCTCGACGCGCGCGTGACGTCGTCCGCCGGATCCCTGGACTGATCCGTCCCAGGCCCTTTCGGTCCATCGGGAAACCCTTCCGGCTCTTCCGCCCCAGGACGAAGCTTTCTCCTGTCAGCCGGTACGAACGGCTGACGGGCAGAACCGGCCGGAACCGGCCGGGCATCACCGCGGGATGCCCACCGGTCCGCCGCTCCTCTCGACGCTTCGTTCCCGGAAGGACCACCTGAGATGTTCCGTACCCGCATCGCCGAGGCCGCCGCGGTCGTCGCCCTCGCTCTCGGGGCCGCCGCCCTCGCTCCGGCCGCCGTCGCCGTCGCCGTCGCTCAGGACACGGCTGGCGCTCGGGCCGTCGCGGCCACGCCGGCCACCGCTGGCGCGCAGATCGCCACTGGTGCGCAGACCACCGCTGGCGCGCAGATCGCCGCTGGTACGCGGACCGGCACTGCCGACGCCCCGCTGACGACGGCCGACGAGAGCCCCGTCCCGGTGGTCCCCGACTCCATGGGCTGGCAGTAACGGACGGGCCGCCACCGGCCCTCCCCCCTTTGCCCGGCCTCCGGCCCCGCCCGGCTCGCGATCGTCAGCTGCCCCTGTCCCTGTGCGCAGCCATCGCCTCCTGAGCCGCTCTTTCACTCTTCACCCCACCTCTTCACGGGAGTTCCTTGTGTCCAAGCACGCCTACCTGCGCAATTCCGCCATCGGTATCGCCCTCGTCTGCGCCGTCACGGGCGGTGGATTCACCCTGGCGGCACCGGCCACGGCGGCACCGGTCCCGGCGGCGGTCGCCGCGGACGAGGACCCGGGCGGCTTCGGGAGCGACGGCCAGGGCCCGATGCTCCCCGTGGAGCCCGACGGCGAAGAGTTCTTCAACGTCGCAGGGGCCAGCAAGGACGCCCCGAGAATCAAGCGCAGCGAGACGCTCAAGCGCGCCGCGGAGTGGGTCGGCAAGGGCATCCCGTACAACATGGGCGGCTCGTACCGGGGGCACCGGACCGACTGTTCCGGCTACGTGTCCATGGCCTGGCGCCTCTCCTGGGACATGGCCACGCCCAACTTCGGCCCCCAGGGCGTGACCGAGAAGATCAAGAAGAGCGACCTCAAGTCCGGAGACGCCCTGCTCAACCCCAAGCCGGGCCGGTACGGGCACGTCGTCCTCTTCGACAAGTGGGCGAATGCGGACCACACCAAGTACGTGGGTTACGAGTTCAGCAGCTCCGGCGTGCACCACCGCGAGATTCCGTACCCCTACTTCCCGGGCCACGACACCGACAGCTACTACCCGGTCCACAACAAGTCCGTCGTCGACGACGAGCGGCCTCCGGTCGACCCCGGCATGACGGAGCTGACGGCCGGCGACCTCAACCACGACGGCAAGAAGGACATCGTGGCCGTCCAGGTCGCCACCGGAAAGCTCTTCCTCTACCCCGGCACCGGAAAGAACGGCCTCAACGCCCTCGACGACCGCGTCGAAATCGGCACCGGCGGCTGGAACGGGATGCGGAACCTCACCGTCGGCGACTTCAACGGCGACGGCAAGGCCGACCTCCTCGCCACCAAGCGGGCGGGCGGCAAGCTCTACCTCTACCCCGGCACCAACGGCAAGGGCCTCAACGCCCTGGGCGACCGGATCGAAATAGGCAGCGGCGCCTGGAACGGCATGAAGCACCTCACCGCCGGCGACTTCAACGGCGACGGCAAGACGGACCTCGTCGCCGCCAAGACCGACACGGGCCAGCTCTTCCTCTACCCCGGCACCCGCAAGTCCGGACTCGACGCCCTCGACGACCGCGTCGAGATCGGCACCGGCGCCTGGAACGGCATGAACAAGGTCGTCTCGGGCGACTTCAACGGCGACGGCAAGGCCGACATCGTCGCCACCAAGACCGAGACCGGCGAGCTGTACCTCTACCCCGGCACCGGGAAGTCCGGCCCGGACACGCTCGGCAAGCGCATCGAGGTGGGCACGGGCGGCTGGAACGACATCTCCGACTACGCGGCCGCCGACTTCGACAAGGACGGCATCGACGACCTCGCCGCCGTCGACTCCGACCCGCGCAAGACCGGAAAGCTCTACTTCTACCGGGGCAACGGCAAGGGCTTCGCGAACCGCGTGGAGATCGGCACCGGCGGCTGGTGATCCGCCGCCGCACCGCGGCCGTCCGCCGCACCGCGCCCGGCCGTCGCACGGAGCCCGTACGCCCCGTCCGACGCGTCTGACGCGTGCCTCCGGGGCGGGTCCGGCACCCCTCTCGCGGACCCGCCCCGTCCCCCGCCTCCCGGAGAACCCCGGAGAACCCCATGAGCCCTATGAGCCCCATGAGCCCCAAGCGCATGCGCGGCCTGGCCGCGTTCGTCGCCGCCGCCGCGGTGCTGTCCGTACCGCTGCAGTCCGCCACCGCCACGGCCTTCGCCGCCACAGGCACCACTGCCACCCCGGCCCCGGCCCCGGCCCCGGCTTCCGCCTCCGCCGACGGGCCGGGCGGCACCACCCCGGTCACGTACCGCGGCCTCACCCTCGACGTCCCCGCCGGCTGGAACGTGGTGAACCTGGACGAGCACCCGGACACCTGTGTCCGGCTCGACCGGCACACCCTCTACCTCGGCCACCCCGGCGCGAACCAGGACTGCCCGGCACACCTGGTCGCCGACAAGACCGAGGCACTGGTCCTCGAACCCTTCGCCGACGCCGCCCCGCGCCCCGAGGTGCCCGGAGTGACCGTCCGGGCGGGCGACCGCGTCCCCGACGCGCTGCCCGCCGACGAGCAGCACGAGGTGCGGGTGGCGTTCGAAGCCGCGGGCCTGTACGCGACCGCCGGCTACGAGGACTCCCCCGCCGCCGTGCAGAAGATCCTGGCCTCGGCGCGGACCGACGCGTCCGCGCGACCGGGCACCGTCCCCGTACCCTCGGCCGCCGCCGTCGCGGAGGCGGCGGCCCCCGTGAAGCCCACCACGGGCTTCACCGGCAAGGCGTTCGACACGTGCACCGCACCGTCCGGCGCGGCGATGGCCGACTGGGCCACGTCGCCCTATCGCGGCATCGGGATCTACATCGGCGGCCCGTCGATGGGCTGTCCCAGCCAGCCCAACCTCACCCCGGCCTGGGTGCAGGCGCAGACGAAGGCCGGGTGGCACATGCTGCCCGTCTACGCGGGGACGCAGGCGACCCGCATCTCGCCCCGCACCGCCGCCAAGGACGGCCGTGCCGCGGCGGACAAGGCCGTGGCCCTCGCGAAGCGGCTGGGCTTCGTACCGGGAACGGTGATCTACGAGGACATGGAGGGCGGCTACGGGACGGAGTACAACACCCGCGTCGTGCAGTACCTCTCCGGCTGGTCGGAGCGCATCCGCGAACTCGGCTTCCGCTCGGGCGTCTACAGCTCCACCGGGGCCGCCGTCAAGCAACTCGACGCCGTCTACGACTCCGGTTCCTACGAACGCCCGGACGTGATCTGGGCGGCCACCTGGAACGGCAAGGCGAACACCGAGATCCCCGGTGTTCCGTCCGGTCACTGGGGCAACCGCCAGCGGATCAACCAGTACACGGGGAACGTCCACGAGTCGTACGGCGGCACCAAGCTGCTGATCGACCGGGACTACGTGGACGTGGCCCCGGCCGTCATGGACCCCGGGATGACGGAACTGACCGCTGGTGACTTCACCCACGACGGCAAGAAGGACCTCGTCGCGGTCCAGGTCTCCACCGGCAAGCTCTTCGTCTACCCGAACACCGGAAAGACGGGTCTCCGTACCTTCGGCAGCCGTGTCGAAATCGGTTCCGGCGGCTGGACCGGCATGAAGAACCTGACCGTCGGCGATTTCACCGGCGACGGCAAGGACGACATCGTCGCCGTGAAGAGCGAGACGGGGCAGCTGTTCCTCTACCCCGGAACCGACGCCAAGGGCCTGAGCACCCTGGACGACCGGACCGAGATCGGCTCGGGCGCCTGGAACGGCATGAAGCACCTCGCTGCGGGCGACTTCAACGGCGACGGCAGGACGGACCTCGTCGCCGCCAAGGCCGAGACCGGTCAGCTCTTCCTCTACCCGGGCACCCGCAAGTCAGGACTCGATGCCCTCGGCGACCGCGTCGAGATCGGCACCGGCGCCTGGAACGGCATGAACAAGGTCGTCTCCCCGGGCGACTTCAACGGTGACGGCAAGGCCGACATCGTCGCCACCAAGACCGGCACCGGCGAGCTCTTCCTCTACCCCGGCACCGGAAAGACGGGCCTCAACACCCTGGGAAGCCGCGTCGAGATCGGCTCCGGCGGCTGGAACGGCATCTCCGACTACGCGGCCGCCGACTTCACCGGCGACGGCATCGGTGACCTCGCCGCCGTCGACTCCGACCCGGGCGAGACCGGAAAGCTCTACCTCTACCGGGGCAACGGCAAGGGCCTGGACCACCGCACGGAAATCGGCACCGGCGGCTGGTGACGCGCGCCTCTCTCCCCTCTTCCTCTTCTCCCACTCCAAGAAAAGGTCCCATGCCTACGTCATCCTCATCGTCATCATCATCGTCCCGTATGCGCGCTGTGCTGGCCGCCACCGGCGTCGCCGGGGTTACCGCACTGTCGCTCTTCGCCTCCGGCCCGGCCGCGCAGGCGGCCTCCGTCGCCACCTGGGACAAGGTGGCCCAGTGCGAGAGCAGCGGCAACTGGCGCATCAACACCGGCAACGGCTTCTACGGCGGCCTGCAGTTCAGCCAGGGAACCTGGGCGGAATTCGGCGGCAAGAAGTACGCCGAGCGCGCCGATCTGGCCACCAAGGAGGAGCAGATACGCATAGCCGAGAAGGTGCTCGACAAGCAGGGCGAGCGCGCCTGGCCGAACTGCGGCCCGAGGCACGGACTCGGCAAGGACCACGCCGACCCGTTCCCGTCCAAGCCCCTGCCGGCCGATCCCGGCATGACGGAACTGGTCACGGGCGACTTCAACCGCGACGCCAAGAAGGACCTCCTGGCCGTCCAGGTCTCGACCGGAAAGCTGTTCCTCTACCCCGGCACCGGAAAGAGCGGGCTCGACACCTTCGGCAGCCGCGTCGAGATCGGCTCGGGCGGCTGGACCGGTATGCGGAACCTCACCGTCGGAGACTTCAACGGCGACGGCAAGGACGACCTCCTCGCCGTGAAGAAGGAGACCGGAGAACTCTTCCTCTACCCGGGCACCAAGGCCAAGGGCCTCGACGCCTTCGACGACCGCGTGGAAATCGGCTCCGGCGCCTGGAACGGCATGAAGCACCTCGCCGCCGCCGACTTCAACGGCGACGGCAAGGACGACCTGATCGCGGTGAAGGCCGACACCGGGCAGATGTACCTCTACCCCGGTACGGGCAAGTCCGGCCTGGACACCCTCGGCAAGCGCGTCCCGTGGGGCACCGGTGACTGGAACCGCATGAACAAGGTCATCTCCGCGGGCGTCTTCGACCAGCTCGGAGCGCCCGAGCTCATCGCCACCGACTCGAGGACGGGCAAGCTGCTCCTCTTCCAGCCGGACGAGAAGAACCACACCTTCGACGCCGGCTCCTCCATCGAGCTCGGCGCCGGCGGCTGGAACGGGATCTCCGACTACGCGGCCGGCGAATTCACCCACGACGGCCAGATCGACCTCGTGGCCGTGGACTCCGACCCGCACCGCACGGGCAAGCTCTACCTCTACCCCAACGACGGCTCCAACAGCGCCTTCAAGCCCCGCGTCGAAATCGGCACATCCGGCTGGTGACCTGCCCCCACACCGCCATGAAGAGCAGAAAGCCCCAGTTCGACTGGGGCTTTCCGGTGTCTGAAGGGCACTTGGACTCCGGCCGGCTCAGCGCAACGCCGACTCAGCGCAACACCAGCACGGCGGCCGCCCAGACCGCCCCGCACACCACGCACCACAGGGCCGCCCGGCGTCTGAGCGCCTGATACACCGCCTCGTACTCGGTGCGCAGTTCAGTGCTTCTCGCCGCGATGCGCCGAAGGTACGTGCGGGACACCGCGAGCTGGTCCACGGCGTAACGGTGTTCGAGGTCGGCGCGCTGCGAGTCGGTCAGCCAGGGGATTCCGGCGGTGAATTCCCTGGCCCTTTCCCCGGCCTTTCGTTTCTCTTCCTCCCACAGCAGGTATCCCTCGATCTCGTTGATGGCCTCGGCGGTCGTCCTCATGCGAGCGCCTCCTTCCGCGCACCGGTCTCCACGGCCGGCTGCGCGTCCACGCCGGGATGGTGCAGGTCGAACGCCGGGGATTCGGAGCGGATGCGCGGCAGCGTGAGGAAGTTGTGCCGCGGCGGCGGGCAGGAGGTCGCCCACTCCAGCGAGCGGCCATAACCCCACGGGTCGTCGACCTCGACCTTCTTGCCGTACTTGGCGGTCTTCCAGACGTTGTACATGAACGGCAGGATCGAGAAGCCGAGCAGGAAGGAGCTGATGGTCGAGATGGTGTTCAGCGCGGTGAACCCGTCCGCGTCCAGGTAGTCGGAGATGCGCCGCACCATGCCCTG
>NZ_JBAMDC010000215.1:0-11653 GCF_036961605.1 Streptomyces sp. KLMMK | reverse complement strand
GGCCCGGCCGGGACAGGCCCGCCCGCAGGGGCAATACTCCGAGCATGGATGGCTCACGCGCCCACGCCCGTGCCACGTTCCTGCTGACCGCCCTCGTCTGCTGCGCCGCGCTGACCGCCGGCTGCTCCGCCACTTCGCCCCGCCCCGCGGAGAGGGAGGGGCCGCAGAAGGCGCCCTCCGTGTCCGGGGCGCCGACCATCCGGGGGTCCGCCGGGGACCTCCAGGCCGCCTACGAGAAGGTGGTCAAGGACGTCCTGCCGTCCGTCGTGCAGATCACCGCGGGCGACAGCCTGGGCTCGGGCGTCGTCTTCGACGCCAAGGGCAACATCGTCACCAACGCCCACGTCGTCGGCTCCGCGCAGTCCTTCAAGGTCACCCTGGCGACCGGCGGCGGCCCCGTCGGCGCCCGGCTGGTCTCCAGCTATCCCGAGCAGGACCTGGCGGTCGTCCGGCTCGACGAGGCCCCCAGGAACCTCAAGCCCGCCGCCTTCGGGGACTCCTCGAAGGTGGAGGTCGGCCAGATCGTGCTGGCGATGGGCAATCCGCTGGGCCTGTCCAGCAGCGTCACGCAGGGCATCGTCTCGGCCGTGGGCCGCACCGTGAGCTCCGGCCGCAGCGGCGGCGGCACCGGCGCCACCATCGCCAACATGGTGCAGACCTCCGCGGCCATCAACCCGGGCAACAGCGGCGGCGCCCTCGTCAACCTCGCCGGCCAGGTGATCGGCATCCCCACCCTCGCCGCCACCGACCCGGAGCTCGGCCGGGGCCCGGCGCCCGGCATCGGCTTCGCGATCCCCGCCGCGACCGTCCGCACCGTCGCGGGCCAGATCGTCAAGAACGGCAGGGTCACCGACTCCGGCCGGGCCGCGCTCGGCATCACCGGGCGCACGATCATCGGCCCGGACTTCACCCCGGCCGGCGTCGCGGTCGTCGCCGTCAACCAGGGCGGTCCCGCCGACCGGGCGGGCCTGCGCGCCGGGGACGTGATCACCGCGGTGGGCGGGAACGGCATCTCCACGATGCAGTCCCTGTCCGAGGCGCTCGCGGGCCTCAAACCGGGCGAGCGCACCGAGGTGACCTACGACCGGGACGGCACCGAGCACACCACCACCGTGACCCTCGGCGAAATCTGAGACCGCCTGCCGCCCCGGGCGGGGGCGGCAGGCGGCGGGGCGCAGGTCAGCTCTCGGCCGCCGCGCGCAGGCTCATCACGTAGATCTCCGAGTCGTCCTCGAACAGCGTCACCCGCTCCGCGCCGCCGTCCAGGAGTTCCTTCCAGACCTCGCCGATCCAGGACTCGGCGTCCCCCTGCGTCGAGAACTCCTCCGGCTCGACCGCCGGGGAGGTCTCCGTCCCGTCGGCCTTCTCGAACCGCCACAACCACGCCATGTCCGCCTCCTGAGTCCCACCGGAACGTGCTGGATAGGTCCTGCATACGTGCTGCGCTGCGCAGCCTAACGGCCCGTCGGCGACGAGAAAGGGTGAGCCCCGCGCGCCCGCCGCGCGCGGACGCGAGACGATCAGTGCGTGGAACTGACACTGCTCGGCACCGGAGCCCCCGAAGGGCTGCCGCGCCCCGACTGCCCCTGCGCCTCCTGCTCCACCGCCGTGGGGGACGAGGCGCGGGCCGCGACCGCGGTCCTCGTCGACGGGGCGCTGCTGCTGGACCTCACGCCCGGGCCGGCCTTCGCGGCGGCCCGCGCAGGGCGGTCGATCGCCGGGGTCCGGCAGGTCCTGCTCTCGCACCCGCACGACGGGCCGCCCGTCGAGTTCCCGGCGGGCCTGCCCGCGCCGGTGCGGGTGCCGGACGGCCGGGAGCTGGCCGTGATCAGCGGCCACCGCATCCGGGCGGTGGCCCTGGACGCCCCGGGCACGGGGTACGAGGTGACCGCCGCGGACGGCGAGCGCCTGCTCTACCTCCCGCCGGGCGCGGCCCCCGCCGGCCTGAACGGGCCGGGCCCCGGCCCGGACCGCCCGGGCGGCCCGTACGACATGGTGCTGCTCGACGTCCTCGGCCGGCCCGACGCGCTCGCCCGGCTGCGCTCCGCGGGCGCCGTCACGGCCACGACGGACGTGCTCGCCGTCCACCTCGACCACGACGTGCCGCCCGGGCGCGAGCTGCACCGCCAGCTCGCCGCAGCCGGCGCCCGCACGGTGCCCGACGGCACGACGCTGGTCGTCGGCGACTACCACGCGGTGCCGGACCTGCCGCGGCGCACGCTGGTGCTGGGCGGCGCCCGTTCGGGCAAGTCCGTGGAGGCCGAGCGGCGGCTGGAGTCGTTCCCCGACGTGCTCTACGTGGCCACGGGCGGCACCCGCCCCGGCGACGCCGACTGGTCGGCGCGGGTGGCCCTGCACCGCGAGCGCCGGCCCGGCTCGTGGCGCACGGCCGAGACCTGCGACCTCGTGCCCCTGCTGGCCGAGGAGGGCCCGCCGCTGCTGCTGGACTGCCTGTCGCTGTGGCTGACGGACGCGATGGACTCGGTCGGGGCGTGGGACGACGAGTCGTGGGCCGACGGGGGCGCGGACGCGCTGGCGGCCCGGGTCGCGGAGCTGGTGGCGGCCGTGCGGGCCACGCGGCGCACGGTCGTGGTGGTGAGCAACGAGGTGGGGTCGGGGGTCATCCCGGCGACGGCGTCGGGACGGCGCTTCCGCGACGAGCTGGGCCGGCTGAACGTGGCGGTGGCCGCGGAGTGCGAGCACGTCCTGCTGGTGGTGGCGGGACAGGCGCTCGCGCTGCGCTGAACGCTCCGTACCCTGAGGCCCATGCCTGCACCCGACCGCCCCGCCATCCGCGTCCTGCTCGCCGACGACCAGGCCCTGCTGCGGAGCGCCTTCCGCGTCCTGGTGAACTCGGAGCCGGACATGACCGTCGTGGGGGAGGCCGCCGACGGCGCCGAGGCCCTGGAGCTGGCGCGCAGCCAGGCCCCGGACGTGGTCCTGATGGACATCCGCATGCCGGGCACGGACGGCCTCGCCGCCACCCGCGCGATCTGCTCCGACCCGGCCCTCGCGGACGTCCGCGTGGTGATGCTGACCACCTTCGAGGTCGACGAGTACGTGGTGCAGTCGCTCCGGGCGGGCGCCTCCGGGTTCCTCGGCAAGGGCGCGGAGCCGGAGGAACTGCTGTCGGCGATCCGGATAGCGCGGGCGGGGGAGGCGCTGCTGTCGCCCGCGGCGACGAAGGGGCTGATCGCGAGGTTCCTCGCGCAGCCGGGGGAGCCCGAGCGCCCGGCGGGCCGGGCCGTGCGGCTCGACGCGCTCACCGGCCGCGAGCGGGAGGTACTCGTCCAGGTGGCGGGCGGGCTGTCCAACGACGAGATCGGCGAGCGCCTGGAGGTCAGCCCGCTGACCGTCAAGACGCACGTCAACCGTGCGATGGCGAAGCTGGGGGCGCGGGACCGGGCCCAGCTCGTGGTCATCGCCTACGAGTCGGGCCTGGTCCGGCCGAGGACGGACTAGCCGAGCGTCGAGGACGAACCGGCCGCGCTTCCCGGGGCTCGCCGCGGAGCCCCGGGAAACGGGCCCGGGAAGCAGGTCCAGCAGGTCCCGGGAAGATGCCGTGGCGGCTACGGCAGCGCCAGCATCCGCTCCAGCGCGAGCTTCGAGAACGCCGCGACCTCGGGGTCGACCTCGATGCGGTTGACGACCTTGCCGTCCGCGAGGGACTCCAGCGCCCACACCAGGTGCGGCAGGTCGATGCGGTTCATCGTCGAGCAGAAGCAGACCGTCTTGTCGAGGAAGACGATCTCCTTGCCCTCGCCGGCGAATCGATTCGCCAGGCGCCGGACCAGGTTCAGCTCCGTGCCGATGGCCCACTTGGAGCCGGCCGGGGCGGCCTCCAGGGTCTTGATGATGTACTCCGTCGACCCGACGTAGTCGGCCGCGGCCACGACCTCGTGCCGGCACTCGGGGTGCACCAGGACGTTGACGCCCGGGATGCGCTCGCGCACGTCGTTGACGGAGTCGAGCGAGAAGCGGCCGTGCACCGAGCAGTGCCCGCGCCACAGGATCATCTTGGCGTCGCGCAGCTCCTGGGCGGTCAGCCCGCCGTTCGGCTTGTGGGGGTTGTACAGGACGCAGTCGTCCAGGGACATCCCCATGTCGCGGACGGCCGTGTTGCGGCCCAGGTGCTGGTCGGGGAGGAAGAGGATCTTCTCGCCCTGCTCGAACGCCCAGGTCAGGGCGCGCTCGGCGTTGGAGGAGGTGCAGATCGTGCCGCCGTGCTTGCCGGTGAAGGCCTTGATGTCGGCGGAGGAGTTCATGTACGAGACCGGGACGGTCACCTCGGCGACGCCCGCCTCGGTCAGCACGTCCCAGCACTCGGCGACCTGCTCGGCGGTGGCCATGTCGGCCATGGAGCAGCCGGCGGCGAGGTCCGGCAGGACGACCTGCTGGTCCTCGGTGGTGAGGATGTCCGCGGACTCGGCCATGAAGTGCACGCCGCAGAAGACGATGTACTCGGCGTCCGGCCGGGCGGCGGCGTCGCGGGCGAGCTTGAAGGAGTCGCCGGTGACGTCCGCGAACTCGATGACCTCGTCGCGCTGGTAGTGGTGGCCGAGCACGAAGACCTTGTCCCCGAGCTTCGCCTTGGCAGCCCGGGCACGCTCCACCAGGTCCGGGTCGGAGGGCGCCGGCAGGTCGCCGGGGCACTCCACACCGCGCTCGCTCTTCGGGTCGGCCTCACGGCCGAGCAGCAGGAGCGCGAGGGGCGAAGGGGAGGGGGCCTGGAAGTCCAAGGGCTGGGCGGTGGTCACGTCACGCACCCTTTCTGTTCTGCGGGACGGCCGGAAAGGGCCTTGTCGTCAAAATGACGCTATCTATCATAACCGCTTCGCGTCACTTTGACGATGGTGATCGCGTCGATGTGACACATTCCCGATCCGGCGAACGGTGTGCGAGCATGAAAGGCGGAAACACACCGCAGCAGGCCCGGAATGAATCCGGGAGACCGGCGGTTGCAGCCGAGGGCAAGCAGTCCGCACCAAACCCGGGAGTGAAGCAGATGTCCGTTCAGGACGAGAAGACCACTGTGAGCGACGGCATCCTCCTGTCCGATGCCGCCGCCGCCAAGGTCAAGGCCCTGCTGGAGCAGGAAGGCCGTGACGACCTCGCGCTGCGCGTCGCCGTCCAGCCCGGCGGCTGCTCCGGTCTGCGGTACCAGCTCTTCTTCGACGAGCGCTCGCTCGACGGTGACGTCGTCAAGGACTTCGACGGTGTCAAGGTCGTCACCGACCGTATGAGCGCCCCGTACCTGGGCGGCGCCTCCATCGACTTCGTCGACACCATCGAGAAGCAGGGCTTCACGATCGACAACCCGAACGCCACGGGTTCCTGCGCCTGCGGTGACTCCTTCAGCTGAGCCGTCACCACCCTCATCACCGCGAAGGCGGTGGCCCCGGCCGGGGCCACCGCCTTCGCGGTTTCGTGCGGGCGATCCGCTCACTTCTCCTGCTGCTGCCCCACCGGCTCCCCGGTCGAGACGTCCACGACCTTCCGGTCGCCCAGGGGCTCGTCCAGCGTCACCGTCTCGTCGAACTTCTTCGCCATCAGCACGCACTGCCGGCCCGGCTCCTTCTCCGTGCCGGTGACCTTGACCGTCACCGCGGCGGAGGACTGCTCGGCGGAGACCGCGTAGTTCCGGCACACCCCGCCCCAGAAGTGCAGGACGAGCTTCTTGTCCTCCACGCTGTACGACGTCACGCGCACGGGGGACGACTTCGGCTCGCCCTTGCCGGGGCGCTCGGAGCGGTCCGGCGCCGGCGAGGGCTTCGCCAGGAACTTCGGGTCCACCGCGGGCTGGGCGACGGTGACCGTCTGCCCCTTCTCCGCACCCGGCAGGCGCACCTGGAACAGCCACGACGGCACCAGCGCCGGCCGCCCGGCCACCGACTGCGCCGACAGGCCGAACGCCGCCCCGGTCACCGCCGCCGGCTCGCGCGGCGGCTGCTTCGGCGGGCAGGGCGGTGCGAAGCCGCCCGGCACGTCCGAGCCGTCGTGCGGGACGGGCGAGGCGCAGCCGCCGATCCCGCCGCTGCCGGTGCCGCCGCCCTTGTTCAGCTCCTTCAGCGCCTCGGCCGCCGTCACCACCGGGTACGTCGCGCCCTTCGGCGGGACCTGCAGCTGTCCGCTGCCGCGCACGATCTGCGCGTCCGCGCCGACCTCCAGGGTCGTCCGCCAGCCGAAGGCCGGCAGGCCGTCCGGCACGGGATCGGCGTTGACCGTCCGCACAGCGCCGAAGAGGACCGAGGCGTCCACCTTGGAGTCGTCCTGGCCGAGCGCCTTCAGCACGGGCGCGGCGGCGCCCTTCGCCTTCTCCTCCGGTACGGGCGGCTGCCCGTCCGAGGCCTTGCCCTCCTGCTGCGGGCAGCGGTCGGCGGCGCCGGGGGAGAGGTCGGCCGCGGGGTCCGTGGCCGGTCCCGAGGCCGGGTGCGCACAGCTCTTGCCCGCGTCGCCGAAGCGGGCGAACGACCAGTTGCCCGGCGCCTTGCGGGCCACCCGCAGGACCGGCTCGTCCGCACCGGGCGGGCCGCCCACCCGCCACACGTCCCCGTCCGCGGTGGGCGCTCCCGGTACGTGGAGGGCCTCGGCGAGCCGGGCCGCGTCCTCGCGGCTCACCTCGCCCTTCGGCAGCCGCACCGGGGCCGTTCGCGGCCCGTCGGGCAGCTTCCCCTCGGCCCGGTAGCGCATGCCGCTCGGGTCCGGCTCGCCCACGGCGATGCCCTGGTGCGGGGAGCCGGAGGGGCCGCCGCCCGTGGACGGGGCGTCCAGCGCGAGGGGTGGTGGCGAGCTCTCACCGCCCGCCGAGCCCTTGTCCTTGCCGCCGTCGCCCTCCGAGGCCGTGGCCGCCCAGTACGCTCCGCCGCCACCGGCCAGCAGCACCGCCGCCGCGACCGACGCGACCGCGAGCCGGGACCGCTTCCGCTGCTGCTTGCCTTCGGGGCTGCCGCCCTCGGTGCTCACCACATCGCTCCTTCACTCCGCCCAATGTCTGTAGCGCCGCATCCCCTGCGAAGGGGACGACGTTTGGACGGAGCGCAGGAGCGAGTGGTTCCACCGGGATGCGTCTACAGCGGATCCATCAGCCGCCGTATTCGGGCATCAGTCGCCGTACTCCGACATTCCGTCGATCAGCCGTGGCGTCCCCGCCGGCACCGAGACCCCTCTGATCCACGAGGGCGGGACGACCGCGGCGGCCTGCCGCTGCCCGGTGCCGCCCGTCCAGTGCGGGGACATCCGCGCGCACAGCCCGCGCAGCTCCGCCAGGGATTCGGGCTCGGAGTCGGAGAAAGTGACGTCCTTCACAGGGTTCGGCATGACGGCACCGTATGCAGCCCGCGACGCACGATGAAAGGGCTACTATTTGGTAATTTTGTCCGGACGGTGGCCGAAACCGTACCCAGGTGCGATATCCGGACCCGGTAGCGTGGTGTGGCTCGTCTCGTTTCCACCACTCCGCCCGCCCACCTCGCCCCGCAGGAGCAGAACCGCCGTGCGTATCGCTGTCACCGGCTCCATCGCCACCGACCACCTGATGACGTTCCCCGGCCGTTTCGCCGATCAGCTCGTGGCGGACCAGCTGCACACCGTCTCGCTCTCCTTCCTCGTCGACGACCTCGACGTCCGCCGCGGCGGTGTCGCCCCCAACATCTGCTTCGGCATGGGCCTGCTCGGTCTGCAGCCGATCCTGGTCGGCGCCGCCGGCGCCGACTTCGCCGAGTACCGCGCCTGGCTGGAGCGGCACGGCGTGGACACCGGCTCGGTGCGCATCTCCGAGGTCCTGCACACCGCGCGCTTCGTCTGCACCACGGACACCGACCACAACCAGATCGCGTCCTTCTACACCGGCGCGATGAGCGAGGCCCGCCAGATCGAGCTGCAGCCCGTCGCCGACCGCGTCGGCGGCCTCGACCTGGTCCTGATCGGCGCCGACGACCCCGAGGCGATGATCCGCCACACCGAAGAGTGCCGCTCGCGGGGCATCCCCTTCGCCGCCGACCCCTCCCAGCAGCTGGCCCGCATGGACGGCGACGACATCCGCGTCCTCGTCGAGGGCGCCACGTACCTCTTCACCAACGAGTACGAGAAGGCCCTCATCGAGTCCAAGACCGGCTGGTCGGCGGACGAGATCCTGGCCAAGGTCGGCACCCGCGTCACCACCCTCGGCGCCCAGGGCGTGCGCATCGAGCGCGCGGGCGAGCCCGTCGTCGAGGTCGGCTGCGCCCAGGAAGAGGCCAAGGTCGACCCGACGGGCGTCGGCGACGCCTTCCGCGCCGGCTTCCTCACGGGCCTGACCTGGGAGCTCTCCCTGGAGCGCGCCGCGCAGCTGGGCTGCATGCTCGCCACCCTCGTCATCGAGACCCTGGGCACCCAGGAGTACGAGCTGCGCCGCGGCCACTTCATGGAGCGCTTCACCAAGGCCTACGGCGACGAGGCGGCCGCCGAGGTCAAGGCGCACCTGTCCTAGTTCTCCTGGTTCGCGAAAGCCCCTGCCCCCGCCCGGGGGCAGGGGCTCACGCGTCCTACGTGCTCCTACGTGCGGCGCCGCACCACGTAGGCCGTGCCCCGCTCCGCCGGGCGCTCGCCCACGTACTCCTGCTCCCGCATGTCGCACCACGCGGGGATGTCCAGCCGCGCGGCCTCGTCGTCGGACAGGACGGTCACCAGCCCGCCCACCGGCACGTCGCCGATGGACTTGGCCAGCTCGATCACCGGGATCGGGCAGCGCTTGCCCAGTGAGTCGATCACCAGCTCCGACGCCGTACGGGAGACCGGCTCCGGCGCGGCCGGCGCGCCCAGCTGCCGCCGCACGGACGCCACCACGCCCGGCAGGATGTCCAGGAAGCGCTCGACGTCCTCCTCCGCGGTGCCCGCCGGCAGCGACACGCGGACGTTCCCCTCCGACAGCACGCCCATCGCCTGCAGCACATGGCTCGGGGCCAGCGTGCTGGAGGTGCACGAGGAGCCGGAGGAGACCGAGAAGCCCGCCCGGTCCAGGGCGTGCAGCAGCGTCTCGCCGTCGACATACAGACACGAGAAGGTGACCAGATGCGGCAGTCGCCGCGCGGGGTCGCCCACCACCTCCACGTCCGGCACGAGCGCCGGCACCCGCTCGCGGATCCGCTCGACCAGCGCCCGCAGCCGGGCGCCCTCGGTCGCCGCCTCCTGCCGCACGGCCCGCAGCGACGCGGCCGCCGCCACGATCGCGGGCAGGTCGGGGAAGCCCGGCGACCGGCCCGACTCCCGCTCGTCCGCCGGTCCCTGGGGGGCGAACCGCACCCCCTTGCGCACGGCGAGCAGGCCCACGCCGGCCGGACCGCCCCACTTGTGCGCACTGGCCGTCAGCAGCGACCAGCCGCCCTCCACCGGCCCCCACGCGAGCGACTGCGCGGCGTCCACCAGCAGCGGTACGCCCGCCGCCCGGCACTCCTCGGCCGCTTCGGCCACCGGCTGCACGGTGCCCACCTCGTGGTTGGCGGACTGCAGGACCGCCAGTGCGGTGTCGGGACGCAGCGCGGCGGCGTACGCGCCGGGGGCCACGCGCCCGCCGCGGTCGACGGCGACCTCGGTGAAGCTGCCCCCGGCCGCCTCCAGGGCCGCGGCGGAGTGCAGCACGGCCGAGTGCTCGACGGCCGAGACCACGAGGTGGCGGCCGGTGCGGCGGCGCCCGGCGAGGGCGCCGGCAATGCCGTCGTGCAGGGCGCGGGTACCCGAAGGGGTGAAGACGAGCTCGTCCGGGCGGCAGCCGACGGCCTCCGCGGCCGCCTCGCGGGCGGCGTCCAGCAGCAGCCGGGCCCGGCGGCCCTCGCGGTAGAGCCGGGCGGGGTCGGCCCAGCCCTCGTCGAGGGAGGCCAGCAGCGCCTGGCGGGCGACGGGGTGCAGGGGTGCGGCGGAGGCGGCGTCGAAGTAGGGCACACCCAGAAACTAACCTGCCGCCGCCGCGTGGCCGGTGCGTACCGCCCGACCTGCGAAGCAGCCGTCTGACGGTCCCCCAGACGGCCGCCGGACCCGTGGATTCCATCCCTTCGGGGAGTGACGCGGCGCGTTGGGCACCCTCCCCGCGCGGCCCCAAATAGCGTCCAGTAGGGTTTGGTCCGCATAAACATCCAAACCCCTGCCCGCAGCGGGCCGGCGACCGACCAGCGAGACGGCCGCAGCCGGCCGCACGGGCGAGACTCTCGGGAAGGCGCTACGTGAGTCCCAACGGCTCCGACCGCTCGTCGCGGCGCCCGGTGCGGCGGAAGCTGCTGCAGGCGCTGGCCGCGGGCGCTGTCCTGGCGACCGCCTCCGGTTGCACATATAAGGACTTCCCCCGCCTCGGAATGCCCACTCCGGTCACGGAAGAGGCGCCGCGGATCCTCTCCCTGTGGCAGGGCTCCTGGGCCGCCGCCCTCGTGGTCGGTGTCCTGGTGTGGGGCCTGATCATCTGGAGCGTCATCTTCCACCGGCGCAGCCGGACGAAGGTGGAGGTGCCCCAGCAGACCCGGTACAACATGCCGATCGAGGCGCTCTACACCGCGGTCCCGATCATCATCGTGTCGGTGCTCTTCTACTTCACCGCTCGCGACGAGAACAAGCTTCTCACCAACCCTGAAAAGCCGCAGCACGTCATCAACGTGGTGGGCTTCCAGTGGAGCTGGGCCTTCAACTACATGGAGGACGTCGACGGCAACGCCGCGACCCCAGCCAAGCCGCTCCGTGACAACAAGGAGCTCGACGCGATCCCGGACCGGTTCCTGACGAAGGCACCGAAGGGCGCGGAGGGTGTCTACGACATCGGCATCCCCGGCACGCGCAACGAGCAGACCAACAACCCGGGCCCCACGCTGTGGCTGCCCAAGGGCGAGACGGTCCAGTTCGTGCTCACCTCGCGGGACGTCATCCACTCCTTCTGGGTGGTGCCGTTCCTGATGAAGCAGGACGTCATCCCGGGCCACACCAACAGCTTCACGGTGACCCCGAACAAGGAGGGCACCTTCCTGGGCAAGTGCGCCGAGCTCTGCGGCCAGGACCACTCCCGGATGCTGTTCAACGTCAAGGTCGTCTCTCCTGAGCGTTACAAGCAGCACCTGAAGGAGCTGGCCGCGAAGGGCCAGACCGGCTACCAGCCGGCGGGCATCGCGCAGACGGATCACGCGAAGAACGCGGAGACCAAGAACAAGTGAGCATCCTCAACGAACCCCAGGGTGCCGCCGCCGCGACAGCCACGGCAGCACCGCCAGTCCGCCAGAAGCAGCCCGGTATCAATGCGGTCAAGTGGCTCACCACCACCGACCACAAGACCATCGGCACGATGTATCTGGTCACGTCGTTCGCGTTCTTCTGCATCGGCGGTCTGATGGCGCTGCTGATGCGCGCCGAACTCGCCCGTCCCGGCACGCAGATCATGTCGAACGAGCAGTTCAACCAGGCGTTCACGATGCACGGCACGATCATGCTGCTGATGTTCGCGACGCCGCTGTTCGCCGGATTCGCGAACTGGATCATGCCGCTGCAGATCGGCGCGCCCGACGTGGCGTTCCCGCGGCTGAACATGTTCGCCTACTGGCTCTACCTCTTCGGCTCGATCATCGCGGTGGCCGGCTTCCTCACCCCGCAGGGTGCGGCCGACTTCGGCTGGTTCGCCTACTCCCCGCTGTCGGACGCCGTCCGC
>NZ_JBAMDC010000214.1:0-11680 GCF_036961605.1 Streptomyces sp. KLMMK | reverse complement strand
ACCCCGGCCGGATCGTCGTCCTCGCCTCCCTGCCCGTCGCGCTGTACGCGGCCGCCGACGCCGTCGCCCTCGCCGACCTGGCCGGCTCCTGGTGGGCCGACGGCGTGGTCGACGGCTTCCACTTCCGGCCCGCGGACCCCGACCGGGACCTCGCCCTGCTGGTCGACGGGACCGTCCCCGTACTCCAGCACCGCGGTCTGCTGCGCTCCTTCTATCCCGGCGGCACGCTCCGCGAGCACCTGTGCCTGCCGCGCCCCGCCAACCGCTACGCCACCGCGAGGAGGCCCGCATGACCGCCCCCGGGGCACGCCGCCGCAAGCAGATGCACCTGGCCGCCCACTTCCCCGGCGTCAGCAGCACGACCGTGTGGGCAGACCCGCGGTCCGGCAGCCAGATGGACTTCTCCTCCTTCCGGCACCTCGCCGCCACCGCCGAACGCGGCCTCTTCGACTTCTTCCTCCTCGCCGAGGGCCTGCGGCTGCGCGAGCACAAGGGCCGGATCCACGACCTGGACGCCGTCGGCCGCCCCGAGCCGCTCACCGTGCTCGGCGCCCTGGCCGCCGTCACCGAGCGGATCGGCCTGGCGGCCACCGCCGACACCACGTTCAACGAGCCCTACGAACTCGCCCGGCGCCTGGCCTCCCTGGACCACCTCAGCGGCGGGCGCGCCGCCTGGAACGCCGTCACCTCCTCCGACGCCTTCACCGGCGAGAACTTCCGCCGCGGCGGCCACCTCGACCGGGCCGGGCTCCCCCGGGCTCTCGACTTCGCCCGAACAGGGGGGACCCCCCTCACGCGCGCCGCCGAGTTCGTCGCCACCGCGCGCGAGCTGTGGGACTCCTGGACGCCCGACGGCGTGCCGCGCCCCTTCGCCCACCACGGGCGGCACTTCTCCGTCTCCGGCACCTTCGACGTGGCCCGCAGCCCCCAGGGCCACCCGGTCGTCATCCAGGCCGGGGACTCCGGCGAGGGCCTGGAGTTCGCGGCCTCCGCCGCCGACGTCGTCTTCACCCGCCACAGGACGCCGGAAGCCGGGCGGGCCTTCTGCGCCGACGTCAAACGGCGGCTCTCCGCGTACGGCCGGCGGCCCGGCGACCTCAAGATCATGCCGGGGGCGACGTTCGCCCTCGGGGACACCGACGCCGAGGCCCAGGAGAAGGCCGCCGAGATCCGCAGGCAGCAGGTCTCCCCGCAGAACGCGCTGTTCGCCCTGGAGCAGGTGTGGGGCCGGGACCTGTCCGGCTACGACCCCGACGGGCCGCTGCCCGACGTCGACCCGGACCCGGGCGGCGAGGTGGCGCAGGGGCGGGTGCGGACAGCCGACCGGTTCGCCGTGGCCGCCCGGTGGCGCGCCGTCTCCGAGGCCAAGGGGCTGTCCATCCGGCAGACAGTGATCGAGACGACCGGCCGGCAGTCCTTCATCGGCGCCCCCGCCTCGGTGGCCGCGCAACTGGACGAGTACGTCACCGCCGGGGCCGCCGACGGCTTCGTCCTCGTCCCCCACCTCACGCCCGGAGGGCTGGACGACTTCGTCGACCGCGTGGTGCCCCTGCTGCAGGAGCGTGGCGCGTTCCGTACGGAGTACACGGGCGCGACGCTCCGCGAACACCTCGGGCTGCCGCTGCCCGTATGGAAAGGTTGACCGTCATGAGCACGGACACAGGCAACGACGCACGGCAGCAGTGGAAGACGTGGCGCGAGGAGCGTACGGAGACGGTCTGCGCGCCGTACGGGCCGCTCTCGCTCACGGGGACCTACTGGCTCGCCGACGCCGCCGAGGGGCGATTTCCCGCCATCCCCGGGCACTGGACCGAGGACGGCGACGCCGTACTGCTGACCGCCACGGCCGCCGACGGGCTCACCGCGGACGGCCGGCCGCTGAACGGCGAGGTCCGGCTCGGCGTCGACAAGGGCCCGGCCGCGACGGCCCGCGTCGACTACGGCGGGCGCAAGATCCTGGTGCTGCGCCGGGAAGGCCTGTGGGCGGTGCGCGTCTTCGACCCCGGCTCGGCCGGGCGGCGGGCGTTCACCGCGATCGACGCCTTCGAGTACGACGAGGACTGGGTGCTGCCGGGGGTCTTCCGCCCGTACGACGGCAGCCGCAGGGTGCAGGTGGAGAACGCGGACGGGCGGGAGCGGGGACTCGGCCTGGACGGGGAACTGACCTTCGACGCCGCCGGTTCCGCGTTCGCGCTGCAGGTCGCCGTCGAGGTGGACGGCACGCTGTGGGCGGTGTTCGCCGACGGCACGAGCGGGGACACGAGCTACCGCTTCCGGTTCCTGCGGACGTCCGCGCCCGGCGTCGACGGGCGGGTGACGGTCGACTTCAACCACGCCCTCCTGCCGCCCTGCGCCTTCGCCGACCACTTCATCTGCCCCTTCCCGCCGCCGGGGAACACCCTGCCGATCGCGGTCCCGGCGGGGGAGCGCCGCGTGCTGGTGGGCTAGCGCCACCGCCGGACACGGGTGCGCGCCGTCCGAAAGATGCTCTTGCGGCGGTCGGCGCGCGGCCCGAATACTCCCGAACAGTGCTTGTCAGGGGCACGACGAAAGTGGAATCCCGCGTGCCCGTTCCGGCTGCACCTCACCGACCCCACTCGGGAGGAAGAACGTGAGCATCAAGCGCACCACCCCCCGCACCGCGACCCGCATCGCCCTCGCCTCCGCCCTCGCCGCCGCGGCCGCCCTCGCCGGTACCGCCGCCCACGCCGAGAGCAACGGCCCATCGGCCCCCGTCAGACACTCCGCCGCCCAGCTGTCCGCCGCGAGCACCGCCGTGCAGGCCGCGGACGTCGCCGGCACCGCCTGGGCCGTCGACCAGGAATCCGGCACGCTCGTCGTCACCGCCGACTCGACCGTCTCCGCCGCCGCCCTCGCCAGGATCAAGCAGAAGGCCGGCACCGCGGTGGAGGCCATACGCATCGAGCGCACCCCCGGCACCCTCCGCCCCTTCCTCGCCGGCGGCGACGCGATCTACGCCCCGAGCTGGCGCTGCTCGCTCGGCTTCAACGTGCGCAAGGGCAACACCGCCTACTTCCTCACCGCAGGCCACTGCACCGAGGGCAAGCCGCCCTACTACAGCAACTCCGGGCACACCACGAGCATCGGCCCCACCACGGGCACCAGCTTCCCGGGCAACGACTACGGCATCGTGCAGTACACCAACGGCTCCCTCCCGCACCCCAGCGAGGTCAGCCTCTACAACGGCCGCACCCAGCGGATCACCGCCGCCGGCAACGCGACCGTCGGCCAGTCCGTGCAGCGCAGCGGCTCCACCACCGGCCTGCACGGCGGCAAGGTCACCGGCCTCAACGCCACCGTCAACTACGGCAACGGCCAGGTCGTCCGCGGCCTCATCAAGACGAACGTCTGCGCCGAGCCCGGCGACAGCGGCGGCGCCCTCTTCGCGGGCTCCACCGCCCTCGGCCTCACCTCCGGCGGCAGCGGCAACTGCAGCTCCGGCGGAACGACCTACTTCCAGCCCGTCGGCCCGGCGCTCAAGGCGTACGGGGTGACGATCGGCTGAGGGCCCCGCCCCCGGTCCCGCATCCACCGGCCCGAGGGTCCCGGCACGTCCAGGGGGCCCCAGCACAAGAGCCTCCGGTCCGCACCTCGGCCGGGGGCTCGACCCTGTGGCCGATACGGGCATACCGTGGACATAACGCCTGAGATGTACGGCAGGGGGCCTCCCATGGTCGAGGATCTGGTGGTGGCAGCGGTGGCCGCGGCGTCCGCCGCAGCGGTGTACGTCGCGGCGGCGGCCCGCGTGGTCAAGCAGTACGAGCGCGGCGTGGTGCTGCGGCTCGGGCGGCTCCTGCCCGAGATCCGCCCCCCGGGGTTCACCCTGATCGTCCCGGTCGTCGACCGGCTGCGCAAAGTGAACATGCAGATCGTCACGATGCCGGTGCCCGCCCAGGAGGGCATCACCCGCGACAACGTCACCGTCCGTGTGGACGCCGTCGTCTACTTCAAGGTCGTGGACCCGGCCGAGGCGGTCATCGCCGTGGAGGACTACCGCTTCGCGGTGTCCCAGATGTCCCAGACGTCACTGCGCTCGATCATCGGCAAGAGCGACCTCGACGACCTCCTCTCCAACCGGGAGAAGCTCAACCAGGGCCTGGAGCTCATGCTCGACAGCCCCGCCATCGGGTGGGGCGTGCAGATCGACCGCGTCGAGATCAAGGACGTCTCGCTGCCGGAGACGATGAAGCGGTCCATGTCCCGGCAGGCGGAGGCCGAGCGCGAGCGGCGGGCCCGGGTGATCAACGCGGACGCGGAGCTGCTGGCGTCGAAGAAGCTCGCCGAGGCGGCGGCCACGATGGCCGACCAGCCGTCGGCGCTGCAGCTGCGGCTGCTGCAGACGGTGGTGGCGGTGGCGGCGGAGAAGAACTCCACGCTGGTCCTGCCGTTCCCGGTGGAACTCCTCCGCTTCCTGGAACGCTCGGCCCAGCAGGGCCTCGTCCCCCCGGACAAGCCCCTGGCGGCGAAGCCGCCGCCGGCGCCGGACCCGGCCGTGGAACCCTCGCCGCCGCCTCCGGAGGAACTGCCCCCGGGCACCCCGGGCACCTGACGTAGAGGCCGGTGCGGCCCGTGAATCCGAGGCCATGGCTTCCGGGGCGTCGCCGTGGGCACCCCGGACGGCGTAGTGCTGTGGGGCCGATGGGGTCAGGGGGTCCCCCGGTGGGCTAAGGCGGCGGCGCCGGATTTCAGAGGGGCGCGCCGCGCAACTCCCCCCGCTCCCGCGCGGATCCCGTGCTGGGGCGCGTAAAGCGACACGCGCGCAGGAGGAGTCCGCCTTGTGCGCGCCCTCCCCGGTTCCGGGATACTCGATTGGTCGACTTGGCATGGACGCGCCCTCTGTAAAGCCGGAGGCGGCCCATGTCGTACCCCCTCCGGGCCCGCGGTGATCCCGTGGCGGCGCCCAACCCCCCCACTGGAGGTGCCGAGTTGAAGCGTAGATGGATCCCCGTGCGCGCGGCCCTGGCGGCCGCGGCCACGGCCGCCCTCGCGGCCGTGACCCTCAGCCCCCAGCAGGCCGGCGCCTCGCCCGCCCCGGCCTCCGCGCTCTCCGCCTCCGGCGCCGCGGCCGTCGCCCGGACCCTCCCGGCCGGACCGGAGGACGCCACTGCGGGTTCGTACTATGACTCCACCCTCGGCAGGCTCATCGTCAACATCACCGACGGGAAGGCCGCCGGCCTGGTCCGCGCGATGGGCGGGGAGCCCCGCGCCGTCCGCAACTCCCGGGCCGAGCTCGACTCGGCGAAGGCCGCGCTGGACGCGGGCGAGGCGATCCCCGGCACCACCTGGGGGACGGACCCGACCCTCAACCGGGTCGTCGTGACCGCCGACCCCACGGTCACGGGCGCGAAGCTGGCGCGGCTCAAGAAGTCGGTCGGCTCCCTCGGGGACGCCGTGCTGGTGAAGAGGACGTCCGCGAAGCTCACCCGGTACATCGCGGGCGGTGACGCGATCTTCGGCTCCACCCACCGCTGCTCCCTGGGCTTCAACGTCAGGCGGGCCGGCGGCACGGACGGCTTCGTCACGGCCGGGCACTGCGGCAAGGCCGAGAGCACCTGGCGCGCCACCAACGGCGGCCCGCAGATCGCGACGACCGAGAACGCGGTCTTCCCCGGCCACGACTACGCCCTCGCGGCGTACCCCGCGACCGGCGCCGTCGCCCACCCGAGCGCTGTGAACCTCTACAACGGCTCGTCGCAGACCGTCACCGCCGTCCGCGACGCGGTCGTCAACGAGAGGGTCCGGCGCAGCGGCTCCACCACCGGGGTGAAGGAAGGCACCGTCAAGCGCACCGGCGTGACCGTCAACTACCCGGAGGGCCAGGTCACCGGCCTGACCGAGACCACCGCCTGCGCCGAGCCCGGCGACAGCGGCGGCTCCTACTTCTCCGGCAGCGACGCCCTGGGCATCCTCTCCGGCGGCAGCGGCGACTGCACGAGCGGCGGGATGACGTACTTCCAGCCCCTGGCTCCGGTCCTCACGGCGTACCACGCGACCCTCGGCGGCTCCTGAACGGCTGCGGAGGACGACGGAGAGCGGCCCCCGGACACACCTCCACGGTGTCCGGGGGCCGCCTCGCGTTCAGCCGCTCTGCGGGGGGTTTCAGAACTCGAAGAGCGTGCCCTTGCCCGCCTTCGCCTCGCACGGGTTCGCGAAGGTGCGCTCGAAGCGGATCCGCTTGCCCTCCCACACGCCGTCGGCGGTGACGACGCTGGGGTTCCACTCCTTGGTGCAGGCCGTACCGGACTTGATGGTGGTGATCTTCTCGAGGTCACCGCCGGCCGCGCGCAGTGCTGCGCACGCGCCCTTCGCGTCCGGGTGCGAGCCCGTCGCCTTGGGGAAGCAGGTCAGTGTGACCGCGCGGTCGACCGAGGCCTCGGTGGAGTTCGCACCGTGACCGACGGTCAGGACCAGGGCGGAGGAGGCGTACAGACTCTGCGTCTGTGCTGCGGAGACAGGTGCGGGTGCTGCGCTCGCGGTCGTCGTTCCGGCGGCCAGGAGGCCGCCGCCCAGTGCGAGCGCGGCGCCCATCGCGATGCCCCCAGTGATGTACCGCATTCCGAACACTCCCTTGCTCGTGGCTGCAGATAACGGACGGAAGTCTTGCCCAAGTTGGGCATGAACGCACATTGGTCGAACACTTTCAGTCGCTGGTTGAAAACCCTCGGTAGTGGCCGGAACTCGCGTGAGGCGCGTCTCATACGAGACGCGAGGGAAGTGGTCCGGCTTTCATGCATGACCGATTGGCGGCAATTGAGGGCATTTAATGTTACAGGGATATTGACCAGCGAAGATTCCTTGTAATCATTGATGAATTATCAAAACTGCCTTCAAAAAGATGGTTTGCGGCCACCTGATTCATTGGATCTAATGATCCGCACCCCGGGGCGGGAGACCCCCGCAGACCGGCCGAAAAGAGGCCCGCCGTGTGACCAACCGGCGGCCGGAGCGATTCAGGAGCGCGGCAGCAAATGGCCGAAGTGCACTCAGGAGGACCCCTCGAAGCGCCCTCCCGCGGGCCCCTCGCCACCGCCTGCCGCGCCTTCCGGCGCGACCGCACGGGCATGGCCGCCCTCGCCGTCGTGCTGTTCTGCGCCGTGCTCGCGGCGGCCGCGCCCCTGGTCACAGCCTTGTACGGGAAGAATCCCACCGAGCACTACGGCCAGCACGGCGCCGGTCTGCTCAGCGCCGAGGGCCTTCCGGTCCTGCCCAACGGCGGCATCTCCGCCGACCACTGGTTCGGCATCGAACCCGGCCTCGGCCGCGACGTGTTCGCCCAGCTGCTCTACGGCATGCGCACCTCGCTGCTGGTCGCTTTCGCCTCCGTGGCCGTGATCGCCGTGGCGGGCGTCGTCCTCGGGGTGACCGTCGGCTATCTCAGCGGTCTCGCCGACCGGGCCTTCACTTTCGTATGCAATGTGCTGCTCGGTTTTCCGACACTTCTGCTCCTTCTCGCACTCAGTCCGGTCATCCGGACCCGCTTCGTCGGCCCGGGGGAGAACGAGCCCGCCTGGATGCAGTTCACCTCCCTCATCCTGGTGTTCTCTGCCTTCGGCTGGGTGCCGCTCGCGATGGTCCTGCGCACTTCCGTAAGGGCCCTGCGCGAGCGGGAGTTCGTCGAGGCGGCGCGGGCCGTCGGGGCGAGCCGCCGGCACATCGTGCTGCGCGAGCTGCTGCCCAACGTCTGGGCGCCCGTGCTCGTGCACGTCACGCTCGCCGTGCCCGGCATCGTCACCGCCGAGGCCGCGCTGTCCTTCCTCGGCGTCGGCATCAACGAGCCGGTCCCCGACTGGGGCCGCATGATCTCCCGCGGCTCCGAGGTCTTCTACGACGACCCGACCTACATGCTCTTCCCCGGCGTGGCGATCCTCGTCTTCGTCCTCGCCTTCAACCTCCTCGGCGACGCGGTACGGGACGCGCTCGATCCCCGGATCGCGCGCTGAGGCTTCCGCCGGGATCGTCGTCGACGGCGGGCCGTCCGTGGCTGGTCGCGCAGTTCCCCGCGCCCCTTACGGGCGCATCGCAACCCTTTCCTTCCTCAATCCGGAGTTCACCATGGCCCGTATCCGTCCGCGCACCGCAGCCGTTCCGGCGCTCGTCACCGCCGCCGCCATGCTGATGTGCTCCTGCTCGGCCGGCGCGGGCAAGGAGGCGGAAGGGGCCGAGGGCGGCGGCGCCACGGCCGCCAGGAGCGGCCAGCGGCTGACCGCCACGCTCGGCACCGCCGAGGACAGCCGGGGCCCCGCCCCGGCCGTCGAGGGCGCCCGGACCGGCGGCACCGTGCGCATCGCCAACGCCAACGACTACGGCCACCTCGACCCGCAGAAGATCTACGCGGGCGAGTCGTACAGCACGTCCCTGCTGTGGGGCCGGCAGCTGACCCAGTATCAGGTCGTGGACGGCAAGCCCAAGCTCGTCGGCGACCTCGCCACCGACACCGGGCAGTCCTCCGACGGCGGCCGCACCTGGACGTACAGGCTCAAGGACGGCATCGCCTGGGAGGACGGCGAGCCCATCACCTCCGAGCACGTGAAGTACGGCATCGAGCGCACCTTCGCCCCCGGCTTCGAACTCGGCCCCACCTACTGGCCCGAGTGGCTCACCGGCTCCGAGGACCGCACCGCCGCCGTCGAGAAGTACGCGGGCCCCGAGCACGGCGACCTCGGCGCCATCGAGACCCCCGACGCCAAGACGATCGTCTTCCACTTCCCGCAGCCGCAGTCCGACGTGCCCTACATGGCCGCCCAGTCCTCCTCGTCACCCGTCCGCAAGGACAAGGACACCGGCACCGGCTACGACACCCGGCCCTTCGCCACCGGCCCCTACCGGATCGCCGCGCACAAGCAGAACCAGAGCCTGACCCTGGAGCGCAACCCGCACTGGAAGCCGGAGACCGACCCCATCCGCCACCAGTACGCCGACCGCTTCGAGTTCACCTTCGGCAAGAAGGTCCTCAACACCGCGCAGGAGGTCCTCAACGGGCGCGGCGCGGGAGCGGACACCCTCTCCACCAAGAGCGAGGTGCCGCCGGAGCTCTACGCCGAGGCCCGGCGCGACCCGAAGAAGAAGGACCTCCTCGTCGCCGGCAGCCAGGGCGCCTACACCAGCGACCTCTACATCAAGAACAGCCGCGTCACCGACCCCGAGGTCCGCAAGGCCATCCACTACCTCTTCCCGCGCGAACAGGCCCGCCAGGTCCTCGGCGGCCCCCGCCTCGGCGACTTCGCCACCACGCTCTCCTCGCCCGCCGTCGTCGGCTGGAAGAAGTACGACCTCTACCCCGTCGCGCCCACCGGGGACATCGAGAAGGCCAAGGAGCACCTGGCCCGGGCGAAGACCAAGGCCGACACGCTCACCTACGCGTACGAGAGCGACGCCCCCGAGAAGGACCGGCTCGCCCAGGTCCTCGTCGAGGCCTTCGCCAAGGCGGGCATCAAGCTCGTCACCAAGCCGCTGGAGAAGGCCGCCTTCACCAACGAGGTCTTCCGCGGACCGGCCCCCTACGACCTGTGGCTGTCCACCAACTCCGTCGACTGGCCCACCCCGTCCACGCTGCTGCCCGACAGCTACCACAGCAAGCTCGACGCCCTCGCCAACTCCATCCGCTACAGCAACCCCGAGGTCGACAAGGAGCTGGAGCGCATCGCGGCCATCGGCGAGGCGCAGCAGAAGGCCGACGCCCTCATCGCCCTCGAACAGACCGTCATGAAGGACGTCCCGGTCGTGCCGTTCCTCTACACCAGCGTCACCCAGTTCCGCGGCAAGAACGTCGGCGGCGCCGCCATCCACCCGATCTACGGGTCCATCGCGGCGGCGGACCTGTACCTGAAGAGGTCGTAAAGCTCCATGACCGGCTACCTCCTGCGCCGGGCCCTCCAGGCCGCGGCAGTGCTCCTCGCGATCACCGCCGCCGCCTTCGGGCTCTTCTACGCCGCCCCCTCCGACCCCGCGCTCATCGCCTGCGGCCCCAAGTGCGACACCGCACAGGTCGAGGCCGTCCGCCACAGCATGGGCCTGGACCAGCCCCTGGCCGACCAGTACCTCGACTACCTGCGCGGCCTCGTCGCCGGCCGCACCATCAGCGACGTCGACGGCAGCGCCATCGACTGCGCCGCGCCCTGCCTCGGCTACTCCTACACCCTCCACCAGCCGGTCCTCGACGCCATCGGCGACCGCTTCCCCGTGACGCTGTCGCTCGCGGGCGGCGCGCTCGTGGTGATCGTCGTCCTCGGCATCGGCGCCGGCTTCACCGCCGCGCTGCGCCGGGGCACGGCCACCGACCGGCTGCTGTCCGGCTTCACCCTGGTCGGCGCGAGCGTGCAGATCTACTTCCTCGGCTACGCCCTGCAGTACCTGCTGGTCTACTCGACCGACCTGATGCCGCTGCCCGGCTACGCCCCCTTCGCCGAGGGCCCCGGCGCGTGGGCGGCCGGGCTGCTCCTGCCCTGGCTCGTCCTCGGCTTCGTCAACGCCGCCGTCTTCGCCCGCCTCGCGCGCTCCCAGACGCTCGAGACGATGCACGAGGGGTACGTGCGGACGGCCCGCGGCAAGGGGCTCACCACGCTGCGGGCGCACGGCACGTACACGGCGCGCGGCGCCGCCGGGCCCCTCGTCCAGCTGCTCGGGCTGGAGGCCGGGGCGCTCTTCGGCGGCGCGTTCATCACCGAGACGGTCTTCGGGCTCGGCGGCGTCGGCAAGCTCGCTGTCGACTCCGTCGTCCAGAACGACCTGCCGACGGTGGTCGGCACGGTGCTGCTCGCCGCCTTCTTCGTCGTGGTGTTCGTGGCCCTCGCCGACCTGGTGGTGGCCTGGCTCGACCCGAGGGTGAGGCTCGCATGACCCCGGCCCTGTCCGTACGCGACCTGACGGTCTCCTTCAAGGGGCGCGGCGGTACGGAGACCACGGCCGTCGACGGCCTCTCCTTCGACCTGGAACGCGGTGAAGTCCTGGGGCTGGTGGGGGAGTCCGGCTCGGGCAAGTCCACGGTGGGGCTCGCGGCGATGGGGCTCCACGACCCGGTCCGTACGCGGGTGAGCGGCAGCGTGCTGGTCGGGGGCACGGAGGTCGTCGGCGCGCCCGAGTCCGCGGTGCGTGCGCTGCGCGGCGCGCGGATCGCCATGGTCTTCCAGGACGCCCTCGCCGCGCTCTCGCCCTTCCACACGGTCGGCGCGCAGCTGGCGGAGGCGTACCGCGTGCACGCCCCGGCGGGCGCCGGGCGGCGGGCCGATGCGAAGGAGAAGGCCCTCGCCGGGCTGGAGCGCGTCGGCATCCCGGCCGCCCGCGCCCGCGACTACCCGCACCAGTTCTCGGGCGGCATGCGGCAGCGCGTGATGATCGCCATGGCCCTGGTCAACAGCCCCGACGTGCTCATCGCCGACGAGCCCACGACGGCGCTGGACGCCCGCGTCCAGCGTCAGGTCCTCGGCCTCCTGGCGGAACTGCAGGAGGAGAGCGGCACGGCGGTGCTGCTCGTCACCCACGACGTGGGGGTGGTGGCGCGGACGTGCGACCGCATGCTCGTGATGCGGGGCGGGCGGGGCCTGGAGGAGGGCCCCACCCGCAAACTCCTGAACGACGCCGCACACCCGTACACGAGAGCGCTGACCGGCGCGGCCCCGACGCTGAACACGGTGCCGGGGACGCGCCTGCCGACGGTCGACGA
>NZ_JBAMDC010000213.1:0-11703 GCF_036961605.1 Streptomyces sp. KLMMK | reverse complement strand
CGGCAGCAAGCGCGGCGACAGGGCGCCGCACGGCAGGAGGTCGGCTTCCGCTCCCGCGTCCCGCAGGTCCGTGAGGACCAGCTCGTCGTACATCAGCAGTCCCGACTGCTCCGGCCAGACCACGGCCCACAGCCACAGCCCGCGCGCCTCGCCCGCGAAGACGGCCCGGTCCTCCGGGGCGCCCTCGACGTGCCACAGGGGGGTGGGGCGGCCGGCGGCGTGGACCTTGGCGTGCGGGGAGCGGTCGACGCGGAGGTAGGGGCCGGGGTCGGGGCCGGCGACGCCCGCGTAGCGCGCGCCGAGGCCGACGCCGAGCTCCTCGGCCACGAGCAGCAGCTCACCGGGGCCGCCGAGGGGGCTGGGGCCGGAGCAGGCGACGGCGGTGGCCCGCCCGCCGCTGCGGTCGTCCCCCGCGCAGACCACGCCGGTGAAGAGCCAGCCGACGGGCAGGGGCCAGGGCATCCACACGGGCACCCGGGCCCGGTTGACGACGACGGCCAGGGCCTCCACGCTCGGTGGGACGACGGGCTGCAGAGGGTGCACCGTGCCGTGGACGTCGCACTGCCAGGAGTCGGCGAAGAGACCGGGCGCTCGCACCCGGCCACCGCACTTCGGGCAACTGGGTTCGCCCCTCATAACCTCCAACGGTCCTCCCAGGCGCCCGCCGCGTCAAGGACGATCACCCGTCCGGACGTCGCGGCCCGGCCGGTCACCCCAGGGGTACCCCGGAGCGCATCGGGTCACGCAGATCCGTGCCGTTCCGCAGCCACCGCTCCTGCAGCGCCTCCGCTCCCTGCACCCTCTTCCAGGCCGCCTCGTTGGGGGTCATCGGCAGCAGCGGGAGGAAGCGGACGGGGTCCATGGGCTCGTCGAGCTCCAGGTCCTCGACCAGGCCCCCGGACTCGGCGACGAGGACGGAGGTGAAGGGCGCGCCGGGCCAGAGCGGTTCCCCGGTGTCGAGCGAGGCGCCGGGCGCCACGATCAGGCCCTCCACCTGGGGGGAGGCGGCGAGGACGGCCAGGGGCCGCAGCACCTTGTCCGTATCGGCGCGGCCGCCGCGGACGGAGAGGACCAGCTCGGCGCGGGGGCCGCGCAGGGGGTCCGCCACGACGGCGGTGGGGTCGGCCATCGGCTGGGCGGACATGCCGAGCGTGGCGTAGCGCACGACGTCCCCGTCATGGAAGCGGAGGACCTCGATCCGGTCCGTGCCGAGGAAGGTCACCGCTGCGCGCGCGTCCGGTTCGCCCAGGGCTGTCCGGAGCCGGGCCTCGACCAGTGCGAGAACGTCTGCCATGCAGTGAGCATAGAACGCGTATCGAACGGGCAAAGGAGGGTATTGACGGGTCAAGTGGCTGCTAGCCTTGACCTCTGGTCAGGGAGTTACGTTCGTCCCTCAGCGGGGACCGGCCGGAGGAGGTGGGGCTGCGGTGGATCCTAGTCGACCGTGCAGTACCGGCAGTTCTCCCGTCCCTTCGCTCCGGACGCACTCCTTGTGATCTGAGATCTTCCGCCCTCGGCAGTGCCGCCGACATTTTCCCGGAAGTTCTTTTGCGCCCGCAGCGCCGACGGAAGAGCGCCTTCGTCCCGCTTTGTTCCGTGTTCTCCGCGAAGTTCTCTGCTTCTCTGCGAAGTTCTCCGCGAACTGCCGTCAGCCTCGCCGCACCGCACGAAGCGCCGTCCGATTTGCGGACGTGTCCCGCACACGGCCTCCCGCCGTCCAGGGCCTCACGTCCACGTTCCGGGCCGCGTTGCACTCGCGCTCCGCACCGGCTGGCGGCCGGCCCGTGAAGGAGCCCTGCCATGTCGATGATCCGTGATCTGCGCGAGGCCGTCCGCCCCGCCCTGCGCCGCGGCGCCCTGCCGTACGAGTACGACTCGACCCGGGACCCGTCCGTCAGCAGTGCGGTCGTCGACTGCGCCGTCTACCGCGACGGCAAGCGCCTCAGCGACCACGTCAGCCCCGCCGAGGCGATGCGCCGGGTGCGGGCCGGCGGCGGCTTCGCCTGGATCGGGCTGCACGAGCCGACGGAGCGTGAGTTCTCGGGCATCGCCGCGGAGTTCGGGCTGCACCCGCTCGCCGTGGAGGACGCCGTCCACGCCCACCAGCGGCCCAAGCTGGAACGTTACGACGACACGCTGTTCACCGTCTTCAAGACCATCCACTACGTCGAGCACGCCGAGCTCACCGCCACCAGCGAGGTCGTCGAGACCGGCGAGGTGATGTGCTTCACCGGGCCGGACTTCATCATCACCGTCCGGCACGGCGGCCAGGGCTCGCTGCGCGCGCTGCGCCACCGCCTCCAGGACGACCCGGAGCTGCTGTCCAAGGGCCCCTCCGCCGTCCTGCACGCCATCGCCGACCAGGTCGTGGACGGCTACATCGCCGTCGCCGACGCCGTGCAGGACGACATCGACGAGGTGGAGATCGATGTCTTCTCGCCGACCGGCAAGGGCGCCTCGCGCGGCGGCGACGCGGGCCGGATCTACCAGCTCAAGCGCGAGGTGCTGGAGTTCAAGCGCGCGGTCGCCCCGCTGCTGCGGCCGATGCAGCAGCTCAGCGAGCGGCCGATGCGGCTGGTCGACCCGGACATCCAGAAGTACTTCCGGGACGTCGCCGACCACCTCGCCCGCGTCCACGAGCAGGTCCTGTCCTTCGACGACCTGCTGAACTCCATCCTCCAGGCCAACCTCGCGCAGGCGTCGGTGGCGCAGAACGAGGACATGCGGAAGATCACGTCATGGGCGGCGATCTTCGCCGTGCCCACGATGATCGCCGGGATCTACGGGATGAACTTCGACCACATGCCGGAGCTGCACTGGAAGTACGGCTATCCGGCGGTCATGGTCGTCACGGTCGCCATCTGTGTGACGATCCACCGCGGCTTCAAGCGGAACGGCTGGCTCTAGCCCTTCCTCAATCCTTGCTCAGCCCCTCCTCAGCCCTTGCTCAGCCCTTGCTCAGCCCTTCTTCGCCGCGCGGCCGGCCATGATGACCAGGCCCAGTCCGGCCAGGATCACCGCCAGCGCCGGGTAGGCGGCGACGGGCGGGGTCTGGCCCAGCCACAGCGCGGCGATCAGGGCCGCGCCGGGGGTCTCCAGGAGGATCGCCGTCGAGGTGACGGACGGGCCGAGCCCCTTGACGACGCGGTTGATCAGCGAGTGCCCGAGCAGCTGCGCGGTGACCGTCAGCACGGCCAGCTTCAGCCAGGTGTCCCCGCTGTAGCCCGCGAGGGACGAGCCGGAGAACAGGCACGCGGCGAGCAGCAGGACGGCCGTCGTCGCGTAACAGACGTAGCTGTACGTGAGCGTGCTCACCGTCCGGCGCACCTCCGCGCCCAGCAGGACGTAGCCGGCGGCCGCCATACCGCCGGCGAGGGCCAGTGCGTCGCCCGCGAGGGCGCGCGGGGACAGGGACAGGTCGACGCCGGTCAGCATCAGCACGCCCAGGAAGGCCAGGGCGGTGCCCGCCCACACCGGCGCGGGCGGTCGGTGGCCGCGCAGGCGCATCAGGAGCGTCGTCCAGATCGGGGTGGTGGTGACCAGGGCCGTCGAGGACGCCACCGACGTCATGTGCAGGCTCGGCAGCCACACCCCGAAGTGCACGGCCAGGAGCGCGCCGGCGGCCACGGCCAGCAGGAGGCTGCGGCGGCCGATGCCGCGGAGCTCGGCGCGGTGCCGGACGAGCGCGAGGGGGGTCAGGGCGCCCACGGCCATGGCGTTGCGCCAGAAGGCGATGGCCAGGGCGGGGGCGGCGGTCGCGGCGATCAGGGGAGCCGACAGGGAGATGCCGGAGACGGCGATCGCGAGCAGGAAGAGGTCCGTACGGACGGCGGGGTGGGGGTGGGCGGTGGTCTCCGCCGCGGCGGCGGTCGCGCCGGGCGGGGCGTCGCTGCGCGTACGGGCACTGGTCACCCGTCCAGGGTAGATCTCCTGGTCGCGGGCACCGGCGCATACAGTAGGCCGCATGACACAGACGCAGGAGCTGCTCGACCGGGCGCTCATCGAGGAGGCCACGAAGAAGTCCGGCCTCATCTGGGTGCAGGGATCGGCGGGGCCGAGCCGTGCGCTGTGGCACGTGTGGCACGAGGGTGCCGTCCACCTCGTGGGCGGCGCCGGTGAGCAGCCGCTGGACGACCTCGGGCTCGCCGACGGCGCCGAGGCGACGGTGACCGTCCGCAGCAAGGACAAGGGCGGGCGCCTGGTCTCCTGGACCGCGCGCGTCGCCGAGCTCCCTGCGGGGGGCGAGGCGTGGACGGCGGCGGTCGCCGAGCTGAAGGCGAAGCGGCTGAACGCGCCGGACGCGGAGCGGGTCACGGAGCGGTGGGCGGAGGGCTGCCGCGTCCTGCGCCTGGAGCCCTCCGGGGCCACGGCGGCGCTCCCCGACACGGCCCTGGCGGCCCGCCCCCTCCCGACTCCGGCGACGACGCGCCGCCCGATGCCGGCGGCGTTGCCGAAGCTCCTCCGGAAGGGCCGCGGCAGGCGCTAGCCGCGCCGGAGGGCGGGGCGGCCGCGCCGCCCTACTTCGCGGGGGCCGGCAGTGACGCGCCCTCGCCCGCGGCGGGGATCCGCTTGCCGTAGTCGACCGTGTCCTGCTTCGGCGGGGGCGTCAGGGCGAAGTCCTTGCCCCAGTCCGACAGTTCCAGCTGGCCCGCCCCGCCGGCGCGCCGGACGCGCAGGGGGTACGGCGTGTCCATGAGGGAGACGTCGAGCGTGCCGCCCGAGCCGCCGGCGCCGTTGACCCGGATGGTCGGGACGCCGGCCACCGTGCCGTGCTCCCCGCGGTCGAGCTTGCCGTGCAGGCCGATGAGCCCGTCGAGCAGGACGTCCTTGTCGGTGAAGCCCTTGAACTGCTGGTACGCGGGGTCGCCGGTCGGCACCTTCACGTACTTCTTCTCCAGCTTGCCCGCGGCGGCCGCGCCGTCCCCCTTGCCGTCCTTGGCTCCCTTGTCGTCCTTGTCGCCGCGCGACCAGAACGCGGCGGGCGCCTTGAGGAAGAGCTCGTCGCCGACCCGCAGCAGCTCGAAGGTGCTGGCGTCGGAGGCGACCCGCCCCGTCCCGCCGTCCCGCTTCAGCCGCATGTCGAGCTTGTACGTGCGCCCCTGGCTGACGACGCTGCCGGAGAGGTGGACGGAGGAGGCCTCCCGGGCCGCCGACCGCGCCTTGTCCTGGATCTTCGCGGGGTCGAGCCTGCCGACGCCGTTGGTCCCGGCGTCGGGGTCCGTGGTGCCACCGCCGCCGCAGCCGGTGAGCGCCACGGACAGGCCGGCGCACAGCGCTCCCACGAGAGCCGCCTTCCGGGTTCGCACGTCGCTCCTGCCTCCTGTTCAGCCCTGTTCAGCCGCTGGAGTACGGCAGCGTACCCGTGCCGCCCGCGGGCGGAAGCAAGCAGTCCGGACGGGCGTCTCCCCCGCGCCGGGGAGAACCCGGTCACGTTAGCCTGAACCGGACACCGGACCACGGAGGAGGTGCGCGGCATGGCGGCAGGCGCCCACCGGGTCTTCGTGTCGCACCTCTCGGGCGTGGCGGTCTTCGACCCCAACGGCGACCAGGTGGGCCGCGTCCAGGACCTCGTCGCGATGCTCCGCGTCGGCGGCCGGCCGCCCCGCGTCCTGGGCCTGGTCGTGGAGGTCGTCAGCCGCCGCCGGATCTTCCTGCCCATGACGCGGGTGACGGGCGTGGAGTCCGGCCAGGTCATCACCACCGGCGTGATCAACATGCGGCGCTTCGAGCAGCGCCCCACCGAGACCCTGGTCCTCGGCGAGCTGCTCGACCGGCGCGTACGTCTGGTCGACGGGGGCGAGGAGGTGACCGTCCTCGATGTAGCGATCATCCAGCTGCCCGCCCGCCGCGACTGGGAGATCGACAAGGTCTTCGTGCGCCGCGGCAAGGGCGGGGCGCTGCGCCGCAAGGGCGAGACGCTCACCGTCGAGTGGTCGGCCGTCACCGGCTTCTCCCTGGAGGAGCACGGGCAGGGCGCCGCGAGCCTCCTCGCGACGTTCGAGCGGCTGCGCCCGGCCGACCTCGCCAGCGTCCTGCACCACCTCTCCCCCAAGCGCCGCTCGGAGGTCGCGGCGGCGCTGGACGACGACCGGCTCGCGGACGTCCTGGAGGAGCTTCCGGAGGACGACCAGATCGAGATCCTCGGCAAGCTCAAGGAGGAGCGCGCCGCGGACGTCCTGGAGGCCATGGACCCGGACGACGCGGCCGACCTGCTCTCGGAGCTCCCGGAGGACGACAAGGAGCGGCTGCTGACCCTCATGCAGCCGGACGAGGCGGCGGACGTGCGCCGGCTCCTGGCGTACGAGGAGCGGACCGCGGGCGGTCTGATGACGACCGAGCCGATCGTGCTGCGCCCGGATGCGACCGTCGCCGACGCCCTCGCGCGCGTGCGCAACCGCGACCTCTCCCCCGCGCTGGCCGCCCAGGTGTACGTGTGCCGGCCGCCGGACGAGACCCCCACCGGCAAGTACCTGGGCACGGTCCACTTCCAGCGCCTGCTGCGCGACCCGCCCTTCACCCTCGTCGGCGCGCTCGTGGACACCGATCTGCGGCCCCTCCCGCCGGACACCCCCCTGCCGGCCGTCACCAGCTACCTCGCGACGTACAACATGGTCGCCGCGCCCGTCGTGGACGAGAGCGGCTCCCTGCTGGGGGCGGTCACCGTCGACGACGTCCTGGACCACCTGCTGCCCGAGGACTGGCGCGAGACCGAGCTGCACCACGGGGCGCCGGGCATGACCGAGCTGCCGGAGGCCGTCGATGGCGGGCAATGAGCGGGGGCGCGAGGGCACCCCGGGGCACCGCCCCGACCGGGCCGAGCGCGTCCGGGCGCAGTCGGAGGCCGTGCACCCCCACCCGCACCCCCGGCCGCGCGTCCGGCTGGATCTGCCGCGGGCCAAGCGGCGCGGCTGGCTGCCGGAGTACGACCCGGAGGCGTTCGGGCGGACCTCGGAGCGGATCGCGCGCTTCCTCGGGACGGGGCGGTTCATCGTCTGGATGACGGTCGTCATCATCCTGTGGGTGGTGTGGAACACCACCGTCCCCGGGCACCTGCGGTTCGACAACTATCCCTTCATCTTCCTGACCCTGATGCTGTCGCTGCAGGCCTCCTACGCGGCGCCGCTGATCCTCCTCGCGCAGAACCGCCAGGACGACCGCGACCGGGTCAACCTGGAGCAGGACCGCAAGCAGAACGAGCGGTCGATCGCGGACACGGAGTACCTCACCCGGGAGATCGCCGCGCTGCGGATGGGCCTCGGCGAGGTCGCGACGCGCGACTGGATCCGCTCCGAGTTCCAGGAGCTCGTCAAGGATCTGGAAGAGCGCCGCGTATTCCCCGCGGAGAGTGAGGAACGCGACCGCTGACGGCCCTTTCCGGAGGCCCCCTCACGCGCCGTACCATCGTCCGTATGGCTACCGACACGAACGGAACGTCCCCGAGCGAGGACGCGGTCCGCTCCGCGCTCGCGACGGTGAACGACCCCGAGATCCAGCGACCCATCACCGACCTGGGGATGGTCAAATCGGTGGAGATCGCGGCGGACGGTTCGGTCGCGGTGGCGGTCTACCTGACGGTCTCCGGCTGCCCCATGCGGGAGACGATCATCAGCCGGGTGCAGGACGCCGTCTCGGGCGTCGCCGGCGTCACCGGCGTCACGGTCGAGCTCGACGTCATGAGCGACGAGCAGCGCCGCGAGCTCGCGGCGTCCCTGCGCGGCGGCACGGCCGAGCGCGAGGTTCCCTTCGCCAAGCCGGGCTCGCTCACCCGGGTCTACGCGGTGGCGTCCGGCAAGGGCGGCGTCGGCAAGTCCTCCGTCACGGTCAACCTCGCGGCGGCCATGGCGGCGGACGGGCTGAAGGTCGGCGTCGTGGACGCGGACATCTACGGCCACTCCGTCCCGCGCATGCTCGGCGCGGAGGGCCGGCCCACCCAGGTCGAAAACATGATCATGCCGCCGTCGGCGAACGGCGTGAAGGTCATCTCCATCGGCATGTTCACCCCGGGCAACACCCCGGTGGTGTGGCGCGGCCCGATGCTCCACCGCGCCCTCCAGCAGTTCCTCGCCGACGTCTACTGGGGCGACCTGGACGTCCTGCTGCTCGACCTGCCCCCGGGCACGGGTGACATCGCGATCTCGGTCGCGCAGCTGGTGCCGAACGCCGAGATCCTCGTCGTGACGACGCCTCAGCAGGCGGCCGCCGAGGTCGCCGAGCGGGCCGGCTCGATCGCCGTGCAGACGCACCAGAAGATCGTCGGCGTCGTGGAGAACATGTCCGGGCTGCCGTGCCCCCACTGCGACGAGATGGTCGACGTCTTCGGCACGGGCGGCGGCCAGGTCGTCGCCGACGGCCTGACCCGCACCACGGGCACCAACGTGCCCGTCCTGGGCTCCATCCCCATCGACGTCCGCCTGCGCGAGGGCGGCGACGAGGGCAAGCCGGTGGTCCTGACGGACCCGGAGTCCCCGGCGGGCGCGGCGCTGCGCGCCATCGCCGGCAAGCTCGGCGGCCGGCAGCGCGGCCTCTCCGGCATGTCGCTGGGCATCACGCCGCGCAACAAGTTCTGACGGTACGCGCCGAGGCGCGGGCAGGCTGCTCCGCAGCCCTGCCCGCGCCTCGGCGTTGCGCCGCTAGCCCTGGTGCCCCAGGTCCTTCACCGGTGCCGAGGCCGCGTTCTGCTTCACGGACTCGATGCCCTTCTCACAGGCGGACCTGCTGTTGTACGACTCGCCGACGGCGATGATCTCGCCGTTGCCCGCCTTCAGCCGGTAGCGGTACTTGCCGGAGTTGTCCTCGTACATCTCGAACTTGCCTGGCATGGCTCATCACCTCTCGGAGTGCGGCTGCCCCCTGCCGGAAATTCAAGCCCGGCGCAACGGCACGCGCAGCCCGGGAGGGCCCGGCGGGTGACCCGGCGGCTCCGCCGGGAGCCGGCCCGGCGGCGGTCAGCCCCGGTAGGCCGTGATGTCCTTGATCACCGAGAAGCCCATGCCGTAGGCGCTCATGCCCCGGCCGTACGCCCCGATGTGCACCGCTCCGCCGGCACCGGCCCCACCGTCGCCGCGCTCGTCCATGGCGGAGCCGGCGAGCACCCAGCCGTACTCCGACTCGCGGTAGCGGAAGTCGGTGGGCACGCCGTCCACCGGGAGCGACAGCGTCGACCACGCCGGGTCGTCCAGGTGGTCCGCCAGCTCCCAGGCGAGGGCCGTCTGCTGGTCGAGCCAGTCCTGCCGCAGCGCCCGCTCCATCTGCGCCGGCCAGGTGCACGACAGCAGCCCCGACCCGGCCAGCCACGCCGCGGAGGAGACCGAGGTGGCCTCCAGGACGCCCGTGCCGTCGGCACTGCGGCGGCCGGGGCGGCTGGCGACGGTCACGACGACCGCGAAGCGCTGTTTGGCGGCGTGGGGGTCGGCTCGCTCGCTGCGCAGCGTGGGCTCCTCGCCGTGGCCCGTGGAGCCGTGCTCCACCGTCCCGTCGGCGGCGGTACCGACCTGCATCAGCCAGCGCGGCCCGGTGTAGGCCTCGTCCAGGCCGTACCAGGGGAACGAGGCCTGCAGATAGCCGTCGATCGCCCGCCGGTCGGCCGGCCCGCCCGGTGCGTCCTGCGCTGCGGCGTCCGCGGCGGACGCGTCGGCCGTGCCGGCCCCTTGAGCCCCAACCCGACTCGTCGTCTCCATCTGCGCGGCGCCTCCTTGTTGCCCGGTGTCCTGGGCGAGCCCGCCCCCCTCGGACGACTTCACCCCAAACACAGGGAGGATAGCCACCCCCGTCAATGGCGCACGGGATGCGCGGAACTCAGGTGGCGTCGGAGTCGAACGGAGGACGCTCTCCGGGGTCCGGCTTGTCCTGCTTCTTGAGCAGGTCCGGGCGGGCGGGAGAGCCGCCGTTCGAGGGAGCCTGCGCGGCGCCGGAGGCCGGGTCCGCCGCCGTGTCGCCGCCGCGGCCGTGGACGGCGTCGGCGACCTCGGTCATCTCCGGCTTGAGGTCGAAGCCGTTGCGGATCTCCTTCAGGCCCAGCTCGTCCTTGTCCAGCACGTGCTTGCGGACGAACGTCTTGGGGTTGAGGTCCTCGAACTCGAAGTCCTTGAACTCGGGGCCCAGCTCGGAGCGGATGTCCTCCTTGGCGCTCTCGGAGAACTGCCGGATCTTGCGCAGCGTGCGGGACACGTCCTGGATCATCTTCGGCAGCTTGTCCGGTCCGAAGATGAGCACAGCGAGCACCACGAGCGCGACCAGCTCGAGGGGTCCTATGTCGAGCACGTTGAAGCTCCTTGATGCGTCAATGGCCGACGGTCCAGGCCACCTATCACGGTACCTGGCCCTGCGGGGTCGAAGGGATACACCTGGGGCAAGATCAGGCCAAAGCCGACGCCGGCGACGGTTCCGGGGCCCGCTCCGGGCCGGCCCCGGAGGATGCGGGCGTCAGCGGGCGCCCGCGGAGCCGAGGGTCAGCTCGACCGCCCGCTCCCGGCCGTCCCGCTCCACGGTCAGCGTGAGCCGGTCGCCCGGACGATGACTGCGGATCTTGACGATAAGCTCCTGGCCGCTGCGCACGGCCACTCCGTCGACCTTTTTGATCACGTCGTTCGGCCGGAGGCCGGCCTTGTCGCCCGGGCCGCCGGGGGTGACGGGCGCGCTGTCGCCGCTCTTGGTGTTCACCCGGGCGCCGTCGCCCGAATACCCCATGTCCAGCGTCACGCCGATGACCGGGTGGGTGGCCTTGCCGGTGTTGATGAGCTCCTCGGCCACCCGCTTGGCCTGGTTGATCGGTATGGCGAAGCCCAGGCCGATGCTGCCGCCCTGGCCGCCGCCGAGCTCTCCGCTGTCGCCCGCGGAGCGGATGGCGCTGTTGATGCCGATGACCCGGGCCTCCGAGTCCACCAGCGGGCCGCCGGAGTTGCCGGGGTTTATCGGGGCATCGGTCTGCAGGGCGTCGACGTAGCTGACGTCGCTGCCGTCACCCTTCCGGCCGCCCGCGGTGATCGGGCGCTCCTTGGCGCTGATGATCCCCGTCGTGACCGTGCCCGCGAGGTCGTACGGGGCGCCGATCGCGATCACGGAGTCGCCGACGCGGACGGAGTCGGAGTTGCCGAGGGCGAGGGGGGTCAGGCCGGACACGCCCGACACCTTGATCACGGCGAGGTCGTAGCTGCTGTCCCGGCCGACGAGGGTGGCCTTGGCGGTCTGGCCGCTGCTGAACGTCACCGATATGTCACCGGCGGCTCCCGCGGGCTCCACGACGTGGTTGTTGGTGAGGATGCGGCCCTCCTTGTCGAGGACGAAGCCGGTGCCGGTGCCCTGGTCGCTGCCGCCGCGGACGTGGATCGTCACCACGCCCGGCAGGGCGCGGGCGGCGATGCCCGCGATGCTGCCCGGGGCGCGCGCCGAACGGTCCGCGGTGGCCTGGGGCAGGCTGACGTGCCGGCCCATGGCGCCGTCCCGCTCCAGATACGCCCCGACGCCGCCGCCTATGCCGCCGGCGACCAGCGCCACGAGCAGCGCCCCGGCGAGGAGCCGCCCGCGGCCGCTCTTCGCCGCAGCGGGCTCCGGGGGGCGGGCCGCGGACGCGGCCCAGGGGTCGTACTGCCACGGCGCCGGGGTGCCGTGGGCGGGCGTCATCCCCACGGGAGGCACGGGGGTGCCGTGCGGCGGCGTCACACCGGGCGGAGGAAAGGCGGCCTGCGGCGCGGCGGGCCCCCCGGG
>NZ_JBAMDC010000212.1:0-11760 GCF_036961605.1 Streptomyces sp. KLMMK | reverse complement strand
GGTTGCATACGTTCTGTGATCGAGCACCGCGTTCCCCCCGTCGGATCCCGAACGTCCCGTACGCCCCGTACGTACCGTGGAGCCCCGGGCAGGGATCTCGGCCGCAGCGCGCACCGGGGAGCCGTGCCGTGGACCCGGTGATCGTCGTCGGGGCCGGCCCGGTCGGCCTCGTGCTCGCCCTCTGCCTCGCCCGCCACGACGTGCGCGTCGTCCTCCTCGACGAGGCCTCCGACGGCCCCGCGCCGGACGAGGAACGCCTGGCCCGGACGGTCGTGCTCGGCCCGGACACCGCGGCCATGGTGGAGCGGCTGGGATGCGCCACGCAGGACGGCACCCGCTGGGCGGGCTGGCGCACCCTGCGCCGCCGCGCGGTGGTCGGCCGGCTGGCGTTCACGAACCCCGGGGAAGCCGCGGAAGCCGGCGCGGCCGAGGGCGCGGTGGCAGCCGGCCCCTCGCCGCTGCACCTGCCGCAGCACGCGCTGACGCGGGAGCTGAAGGCCGCACTCGTCTCGGAGGAGAAGGTCCGGATCGTCCGCGGGGGCCGCCTGGAGAACCTGCGGCAGGACGCCTTCGGGGTCTCCGCCCACCTCCGCGGCGACAAGGGCTCCGCCTGGCGGGGCAGTTACCTGGTCGGCTGCGACGGCGCCCGGTCGACCGTGCGCAAGCTGCTCGGCGCGCGCTTCCCCGGGCGCACGGCCGTCGAGCGGTACGCGGTCGCCGCGCTCCGCGCCGAGCTGCCGTGGCCCGGCGAGGCCGTGCTGCACCGGTCGCCCGCACGGGGCGGGGAAGTGACGGCCCGTCCCCTGCCGGACGGCGTGTGGCGGCTCGACTGGCCGCTGCCGCCCGGCGGCGAACTCGTCACGCCCGACACACTCCTGGCCCGCGTGCGCGACTCGCTGGCCACCTGGTGCGAAGACGTCCCGCCGTACGAGCTCCTGGACACCGGCGTGCACCTCGTGCACCACCGGCTCACGCGCCGGATGCGCACCGGCCGCGCCTTCCTCGCCGGGGACGCCGCGCATCTGCTGGGCGCGCTCGGCACCCAGGGCCTGGACGAGGGGCTGCGCGACGCCGGGAACCTCGCCTGGAAGCTGGCCCTGGCCTGGCACCACGGCGCCTCCGAGGCCCTGCTCGACAGCTACCAGGCCGAGCGGCGCGGGGCGATCGGGGACCGGCTGCGCGCCGCCGACCGGGCGCTGCCGGCGGTACGGGGCGAGGGCGGGTGGAGCAGCGTGCGCCGCACGCTGGTGCCGGGCGCCCTGCGCGGGCACGACGAACTGCTCACCGACGGCCACCTCGGGCGCGGGCAGCTCAGCACACCCCCCTCGTACATCCGCACGCCCCTGGCACCGGCCGCACCGCCCGCCGGCTCCGTCGCCGTGGACACCCCGCTGGGGGCCCAGGCGGAGAACGTCCCGGTGACGGCGCCGGACGGCACCCTCGTGCGGCTGCGGGACCGGCTCGGCGGGGACCTCCTGGTGGTCCTGACGGCGCCGGGCAGCGGGGTGTGGGAGCGGCGGCACTGGGCGGACGCCGGGCTCATGCCGCAGCTGGCGGCCGCCGTCAGCGCCCTGCCCATGCGCGCCGAGTTGCTCGTCACCGACGAGTACCCGGGCGCTCCGGCCCACACGGTGCTGGTGGTGCGCCCGGACGGGCACCTGGTCGCGGCGCTCGCCGGCGTACGGCCCGCAGAGCTCTTCGCGTGCGCGGACGCCGTACGGGGCGGTGCGGCCGGCGGTGCGGAGCCCGCGGACGAGGGCCGGAGCGGCCCTGCCGGGGCCTCAGCGGCAGGTACGGGGGCGAGCGCGGCGGGCACGGCCTCCGGGGGCGGCGAGCGCGCGGGGAGCGCGCAGCCGCCGTCGGAAGCCCCCAGCGAAGCCGCAGCCAACCGTTGACCTGCACCGAACGCCATGGTTGACTACGGAACGTGACTGACACCGGCGCGCACTTCTGGCGGAGGGTCCATCTGGACCTGCTCCGCTACGCGGGCTGCGTCTGTCGTCCGTCCTGCTGATCCGCATTCCCTCCGCGCGGCCTGCGTGTGCGCTCTGTGCGCCGGCCGCCGCGCGCTCCTTCGCGATCACTCAGGACGGTTCCCGTGTTCCTTCCCCTGCCCACGCCCGTGCCCGGCTCCTCCACGGTCTCCCCCGGCTCCCCCGGCGCGCCCTCCGAGGCCGACCTGCTCGCCTTCGCCCGCCGTGCGGCCGCCGACGCACAGCTGGTCTCCTCCCTCCCGCTGGATCCCCGCGGCCGCACCTGGATGCGGCTGAACGGACCGGGTGACAGCGAGGCCTGGCTCATCGGCTGGCCGCCCGGCACCGGCACCGGCTGGCACGACCACGGCGGTTCGCACGGTGCGTTCGCCACCGCCGGCGGGGTGCTGACCGAGCACTCGCTCGCGGCCCGGATGCCCACCGACGGCTGGCGGAGCCTGGAGCTGACGGACGGCATCGACCGGGAGCGGCGGCTTTCCGAGGGAGAGGGCCGGGCCTTCGGCGCCCACCATGTGCACCAGGTGTTCAACGCTTCGGCGGAGCAGCACGCGGTGTCCGTGCACGCGTACTACCCGCCGCTGCCGCTGATGAGGCGGTACAGCCGCAGCGGGCCGGTGCTGCGGCTGGAGCAGGTCGAGTGGCCGGAGGAGTGGGCGTGAGGGTCGAAGAGCTCCTGGCGGCCGCCCGGGAGGGCCTGGACCGGCTCGGCCCCGCCGAGGCCGCGGCCGCCCAGGCCGGGGGCGGCCTGCTGGTGGACATCCGGTACGCGGCGCTGCGCGAGCGCGACGGGCTCGTCCCCGGCGCTCTGGTGGTGGAGCGCAACGAGCTGGAATGGCGGCTCGACCCGCAGTGCGAGCACCGCGCCGCCGAGGCGACCGGGCACGATCTGAGGGTGGTCGTGATCTGCAACGAGGGTTACGCCTCCAGCCTGGCCGCAGCCTCCCTGCGCCTGCTGGGCCTGCACCGCGCCACGGACCTGGCGGGCGGTTTCCAGGCCTGGCGCGCGGCGGGCCTGCCGGTGGACAGCGGGACGTGAAGCTCGCCGGAAGGTGACGGCTCGCCGGGACGTGACGGCGGCCCGCGGCGGCATGACCGCATCCGGCGGGCGCCGCCGCCGTGGGGCCTATACGTCCGGCAGGCAGTGGTCCAGCAGCTCCGGGTCCTCGCCCTCCTCCTCCAGCGCGCGGCGCACCACGCGCAGGGCGAGGCCCTCGGAATAGCCCTTGCGGGCGAGCATCCCGGCGAGGCGGCGCAGCCGCTTCTCGCGGTCCAGCCCGCGGGTGGCGCGGAGCTTGCGCTCGACCAGCTCGCGGGCGGTGTGCTCCTCCTGCTCGGCGTCGAGCTGCCCCACGGCCTCGTCGATCACGGCGGAGTCCACGCCCTTGGTGCGCAGCTCGCGCGCCAGGGCCCGGCTGGCCAGGCCCCGGCTGTGGTGCCGGGACTCGACCCAGGCCCCGGCGAACGCCGAGTCGTCGATCAGGCCCACGTCCTCGAAACGGGACAGGACCTCCTCGGCGACCTCGTCCGGGATGCCCCGCTTGGCCAGGGCGTCCGCGAGCTGCTTGCGGGTGCGCGGGGTCCCGGTGAGCAGGCGCAGGCAGATCGCCCGCGCCTGCTCCTCGGGCCGCGGCGGTGCCCCGTCGTCCCCGGCCCTCGACGGGGAGGGGGCGCCACCGCCGGTACGGTCGTCCACGTCCGGTCCCGGAGGGTCTTCCCCGGCGCCCGGCCGGGGGTACTCCCATCGCCGTGTCATGGATCAGCTCTTGGCAGCCGTGGCCTTGGCCGCCTTCGCCGTGGACTTCGCCGGGGCGGGCACGGACTTGGCCGGCTCGGCGGCCTCGGCGCCCGCGCCGTCCGCGGCGGGCTCGCCGTCCTTGTCCCCGGGCTTGACGCCCACGCCCAGCTTCTCCTTGATCTTCTTCTCGATCTCGTTGGCGAGGTCGGGGTTGTCCTTGAGGAAGTTGCGGGCGTTCTCCTTGCCCTGGCCGAGCTGGTCGCCCTCGTACGTGTACCAGGCGCCGGCCTTGCGGATGAAGCCGTGCTCGACGCCCATGTCGATCAGGCCGCCCTCGCGGCTGATGCCCTGGCCGTAGAGGATGTCGAACTCGGCCTGCTTGAAGGGCGGCGCGACCTTGTTCTTGACGACCTTGCAGCGGGTGCGGTTGCCGACGGCCTCCGTGCCGTCCTTCAGGGTCTCGATGCGGCGGATGTCGATGCGCACCGAGGCGTAGAACTTCAGCGCCCGGCCACCGGTGGTGGTCTCGGGGGAGCCGAACATCACGCCGATCTTCTCGCGGAGCTGGTTGATGAAGATCGCGGTGGTCTTGGACTGGTTGAGCGCGCTGGTGATCTTCCGGAGCGCCTGGCTCATCAGCCGGGCCTGGAGACCGACGTGCGAGTCGCCCATCTCGCCCTCGATCTCCGCGCGCGGCACCAGGGCCGCGACGGAGTCGATGACGATCAGATCGAGCGCGCCGGAGCGGACCAGCATGTCGACGATCTCGAGGGCCTGCTCGCCGTTGTCCGGCTGGGACAGGATGAGGTTGTCGATGTCGACGCCGAGCTTCTTGGCGTACTCGGGGTCCAGCGCGTGCTCGGCGTCCACGAAGGCCACCGTGCCGCCGGCCCGCTGCGCGTTGGCCACGGCGTGCAGGGTCAGGGTCGTCTTACCGGAGGACTCCGGTCCGTAGATCTCCACCACACGGCCGCGCGGGAGGCCGCCGACGCCGAGGGCGACGTCGAGAGCGGTCGACCCGGTGGAGATGACCTCGATCGGCTCGTTCGGCCGCTCTCCGAGGCGCATCACGGCGCCCTTGCCGAATTGCCGTTCAATCTGTGCGAGCGCGGCGTCCAGCGCCTTCTCGCGGTCGGTGCCTGCCATGGGTTCCACCCGGTTTGCTTGAGTCGATCGCTTCACGTCCACGACGCTAACGCCTGCCACTGACAATGCGCCCGGGCGTCGCTCCCGCCTGTGGATAACCCGGCCCGCGAGGGGCCCCGGGACGCGGTCCCGCACACGGCTCCACGGCGCCGGGGAACCCATAAGAATGGATGTTCGATTTTGCTGTCAAGCGCGCCACTCCGGGCCCGGCGCCACCTCGTACCGCCTCACATACGCGCCGAGGAAGGCCTGGAGCGTCGCCGTCGCCGGGATGGCCACCAGCGCTCCCACGGCCCCGAGCAGCGCGGCGCCCGCCACCACCGACCCGAAGGCGACGGCGGGATGGATGTCGACGGTCCGCGAGGTGATGCGCGGCTGCAGCACGTAGTTCTCGAACTGCTGGTAGACCACGACGAAGCCGAGCACCCAGACCGCGTACCAGGGGTTCACCGTGAAGGCGAGCAGCACGGGCAGGGCACCCGCGAGGTAGGTGCCGATGGTCGGGATGAACTGGGAGACGAAGCCCACCCAGATCGCGAGAGCCGGGGCGTAGGGCACTCCCAGGATGACCAGCAGCACGTAGTGGGCGAGGCCGGAGATCAGCGCCATCAGGCCGCGCGAGTAGATGTAGCCGCCGGTCTTGGCGACGGCGAGCTCCCAGGCGCGCAGCACCTCGGCCTGCCGGCGGGGCGGCAGCACGGAGCACAGGGCGCGGCGCAGCCGGGGCCCGTCGGCCGCGAAGTAGAACGAGAACAGCAGCACGGTCAGCAGCTGGAACAGTCCGCCCAGGACGGTGGCCGAGATGTCCAGGACGCCGCTGGCGCTGCTCTTCACGTACCGCTGGAGCCATTCCGAGTGCAGCAGGCTCTCCTGGACCGCGACGCGGGACAGGCTCGTGCGGAACACCCGGTTGACCCACTTGATCACCGAGTCCAGGTAGGAGGGGAAGTTCTCCACCATGGTCACGATCTGGTCGGCGAGCATCGAGCCGAGCAACGCGAAGAAGCCCGCGACGACGACGGTGACGGCGAGGAAGACCAGGCCCGTCGCGAGCCCGCGGCGCATGCCGCGGGCGGACAGCCGCGATACGGCCGGCTCGACGGCCAGGGCGAGGAAGAAGGCGATCAGGATGTTGAGCAGCAGGCCGATGAGCTGCTGGAAGGCCCAGACCGCCAGCATGAAGCAGGCGAGCAGGGCGAGCGCGGTCACCATCGCGCGGGGCAGCCAGCGCGGCATGGCGGCGCCGGTGTCGGTGCCGGACGGTTCGGGCGGAGGCGGTGGGGCGGGTTCCGGAGCGGGGTCGTCTGCCACGCCGCAAGTGTGGCCTATCGGATGAAACGGAACCCCGCGACAGCCACCCGGTATGTCACCGTCTGTCCTCGGGGACCTCCATCGCCCTGCACACCGCGCGCCACACGTCCTTGGCGTTCCAGCCGGCGTCCAGGGCCTGGTGCACCGTCCTCCCGCCCAGCTCGGACATCACGTGGTCGCGTGCGAAGGAGTCGGCGTACGCCGCGCCGAAATGATTCGCCATCCGCTGCCAGAAAACCGTCAACCGCATGCGCCCAGTATCCCGCCCCTGAGGGTGCTGCCCGGCACGAGGCGCTGACCTGGGGCCGTTCCCCGCCCTACGGTCGGTGCATGGCCCGATCCGGAACATCCCCCGCAGTCCGTGCCGAACAGTTCATCTGGCTGACCGCCCGCGTCCTGGAGCAGCGGAGATTCGCCTTTCACTTCCTGGACGGCGACCCCGGCGCCGTGGAAGCCGCCCTGACGGCCTACCTCGGCGAGGACGGCGGGTACGGCTTCGCCCTGGAGCCGGATCTGCGCGGCCCGGTGAGCCAGCCGCTGCACACCGTCTACGCGCTGCGCGTCCTCGACGAGATCGGGCTCTGCGGCGACCGGCGCATGGAGCGCGTCTGCCGCTACCTGACGTCCGTCTCCACCTCAGACGGCGCGCTGCCCGCGCTCCACCCCTCGCTGCGGGGCTATCCGGCGGCCCCGTGGATCCCGGTGGTGGAGGACCCGCCGAGCGACCTGCTGGCCACCGGCCCCGTGGTGGGGCTGCTGCACCGCAACGAGGTCTGGCACGCCTGGCTGTTCCGGGCGACCGACTTCTGCTGGGCCGCGGTCGAGTCCCTCGGGAACGGGACGAGAACTCACCCGTACGAGGTAGAGGCGGCCGTCGCCTTCCTGGACGGGGCACCCGACCGGGCGCGTGCCCGTACCGCGGCCGAGCGCCTCGGCCGGGTCGTGCGGGAGCAGCGGCTGGCGGTCCTGGACCCTGCGCGCGTGGCCGACTACCCCGTCGCGGAGGGGTACGCCCCGGGCGAGCACCACTACCCGCACGACTTCGCGCCCACCCCGGACTCGCCGGCCCGCCCCTGGTTCACCGATGCCGAGCTGGACCGCTCGCTGGACTTCCTCGCCGCCTCGCAGCAGGAGGACGGCGGCTGGCCGATCCGCTGGCGCGAGTGGGCCCCCGGCACCCGCCTGGAGAGCCGGCCGATGGTGACCCTCGCCGCGCTGCTGACCCTGCGCGCGTACGGCCGCACCGTGTGACGGCCGCCTCCGCCGCCCCTCCCCCGCGGCGCCCGTTCCGCCCGGCCGTATGGGCTGACCTGCGGGTCCGGGGCATTGTCAGTGGTGCGGTGCACGATGGGTGGCATGGCGGACGAGACGGCGGCCGGTGCGGCGGCGGGTGCGGACGGGGCCCTCGCGGGGTTCTCCCCGGCGACGCGCGCCTGGTTCACGGGAGCCTTCAGCGCGCCCACGGCGGCGCAGGAAGGGGCCTGGCGGGCCATCGGCGAGGGGTCGGACGTCCTGGTGGTCGCGCCGACGGGGTCCGGCAAGACGCTGGCGGCCTTCCTCGCCTCGCTCGACCGGCTGGCGAGCGCCCCGCCGCCGGCCGAGACCAAGAAGCGCTGCCGGGTGCTCTACGTGTCCCCCCTCAAGGCCCTCGCGGTGGACGTGGAGCGCAATCTCCGCAGCCCGCTGACCGGCATCCGGCAGGCGGCCGTCCGCCTGGGGCTGCCCGAGCCGGAGGTGCGCGTCGGGATCCGCTCCGGCGACACCCCGCCCGCCGAGCGCCGGGCCCTCGTCAACCGCCCGCCGGACATCCTGATCACGACGCCCGAGTCGCTCTTCCTGATGCTCACGTCCGCCGCGAGGGACGCGCTCAAGGGCGTGGAGACCGTCATCCTCGACGAGGTGCACGCGGTCGCGGGCACCAAGCGGGGCGCCCACCTCGCCCTGTCCCTGGAGCGGCTCGACGTCCTGCTGCCCCGCCCCGCGCGGCGCATCGGCCTCTCCGCGACGGTCCGGCCGGTGGACGAGGTGGCCCGCTATCTCTCACCGCAGCGGCGGGTGGAGATCGTCCAGCCGCCGTCCGGCAAGGAGTTCGACCTCTCGGTGGTCGTCCCGGTGCAGGACCTGGGCGAGCTGGGTGCGTCACCGGTCCAGGACGGCGGTGACGCCAAGGACAGGCCGTCCATCTGGCCCCATGTGGAGGAGCGGATCGCCGATCTCGTCCAGGCGCACCGTTCCACCATCGTCTTCGCCAACTCCCGCCGGCTTGCCGAGCGGCTGTGCAACCGGCTGAACGAGATCGCCTACGAGCGCGCCACGGGCGCGCCCCTGCCCGAGCACCACTCCCCCGCCGAGCTGATGGCCGAGTCCGGCGCGGCCAAGGGGGCGCCGCCGGTCCTCGCCCGCGCGCACCACGGCTCGGTCTCCAAGGAGCAGCGGGCCCTGGTCGAGGAGGACCTCAAGGCGGGCCGGCTGCCCGCCGTCGTCGCCACGTCCAGCCTGGAGCTGGGCATCGACATGGGCGCGGTGGACCTGGTCGTCCAGGTCGAGTCGCCGCCGTCGGTGGCCTCGGGGCTGCAGCGGGTCGGCCGCGCGGGCCACCAGGTCGGCGCGGTGTCCACGGGCGTCGTCTTCCCCAAGTACCGGGGAGACCTGGTGCAGGCGGCCGTGGTGACCGAGCGGATGCGCTCGGGGGGCATCGAGTCCCTGCGGGTGCCCGCCAATCCGCTGGACGTCCTGGCCCAGCAGGTCGTCGCCATGGTCTCCGTCGACACCTGGGACGTGGAGGAGCTCCTGGCCCTGGTGCGGCGGGCCGCCCCCTTCGCGTCCCTGCCGGAGTCGGCCTGCACGGCGGTGCTCGACATGCTCGCGGGCCGCTATCCGTCCGACGCCTTCGCCGAACTGCGGCCGCGCCTGGTGTGGGACCGCGTCGCCGGTACGGTCACGGGCCGCCCGGGCGCGCAGCGGCTCGCCGTCACCTCCGGCGGCACGATCCCCGACCGCGGGCTGTTCGGCGTCTTCCTGGCCGGCGCGGATTCCAAGGAGGGCGCCAAGGGCGGGCGCCGGGTCGGCGAGCTGGACGAGGAGATGGTCTACGAGTCACGCGTGGGCGACGTCTTCACCCTGGGCACCACCTCGTGGCGGATCGAGGACATCACGCGCGACCGCGTCCTCGTCACCCCCGCGCCCGGCGTCCCGGGGCGGCTGCCGTTCTGGAAGGGCGACCAGCTGGGGCGCCCCCTCGAACTGGGCCGCGCCTTGGGCGCCTTCCTGCGCGAGGTCGGCTCCGCCGACGCGGACGCCGCCCGGGAGCGGCTCGCCTCCGCCGGCCTCGACACCTGGGCCGCGGACAACGTCCTGGCCTACCTGAGCGAGCAGCGCCAGGCCTGCGGGCACGTCCCGGACGACCGGACCATCGTCGTGGAGCGCTTCCGCGACGAGCTCGGCGACTGGCGCGTCGTCGTCCACTCGCCCTTCGGCGCCCAGGTGCACGCCCCCTGGGCACTGGCCCTGGGCGCCCGCCTCGCCGAGCGGTACGGCATGGACGCCCAGGTGATGCACGCCGACGACGGCATCGTGCTGCGGCTGCCCGACGCCGACCTCATGGGCCTCGACCTGCTGGATGCCGACCCCGCCCGCAAGGGCACGGAGTACGACGGCGAGCAGTCTCCCGTCGGCGCCGCGGACGTCGCCTTCGACAAGGGCGAGATCGACCAGATCGTCACCGACCAGGTCGGGGGCTCGGCCCTGTTCGCCGCGCGCTTCCGCGAGTGCGCCGCCCGGGCCCTGCTGCTTCCCCGGCGCAACCCCGGCAAGCGCACCCCGCTGTGGCAGCAGCGCCAGCGCGCCACCCAGCTGCTGCAGGTCGCCGGGGAGTTCGGTTCATTCCCGATCATCCTGGAGGCCGTCCGCGAATGCCTCCAGGACGTCTTCGACGTCCCCGGTCTCACCGAGCTCATGGGCGACATCGAATCGCGCCGCGTCCGGCTGGTGGAGGTGACCACCCCGGAGCCCTCCCCGTTCGCCCGCTCGCTGCTCTTCGGCTACGTCGCCCAGTTCCTCTACGAGGGCGACTCGCCGCTCGCGGAGCGCCGTGCCGCCGCCCTGTCGCTGGACTCGCGGCTGCTCGCCGAGCTCCTGGGCCAGGCCGAGCTGCGCGAGCTGCTCGACGCGGAGGTGCTGGCCGAGCTGGAGCGCGAGCTGCAGTGGCTGACGGAGGACCGGCGTGCCAAGGACCGCGAAGGCGTCGCCGATCTGCTGCGCCTGCTGGGCCCGCTGACCGATGCCGGTCTCGCCGGGCGCGGCGCCGACCCGGCCTGGGTGTGGGAGCTGGCGGAGTCCCGGCGCGCCGTCCGCGTACGGATCGCCGGGGAGGAGCGCTGGGCGGCTGTCGAGGATGCGGGGCGGCTGCGCGACGCCCTGGGCACGGCCCTGCCCGTCGGCGTCCCCGAAGCGTTCACCGAGCCCGTCAAGGACCCGCTGGGCGACCTCCTCGCCCGCTACGCACGCACCCACGGCCCCTTCACCTCGGCCGAAGCCGCCGCCCACTTCGGCCTGGGCACGGCCGTGACCGACGGCGCGCTGCAGCGCCTCATGGCCGGCGGCCGCGTCGTCCAGGGCGAGTTCCACCCCTCCGGCATCGGCCAGGAGTGGTGCGACGCGGCGGTCCTGCGCAGGCTGCGCCGCCGCTCCCTCGCGGCGCTACGGCACGAGCTGGAGCCCGTACCGCCCGCCGCGCTGGCCGCCTTCCTCCCCCAGTGGCAGCACGTCGGCACCCACAGCCTGCGCGGCGTGGACGGCCTGCTGCGCGCGGTCGAGCAGCTGCAGGGCGCGCCCGTCCCGGCGTCGGCCCTGGAGAAGCTGGTGCTCCCCGGCCGCGTGCGCGACTTCTCCCCGGCCATGCTCGACGAACTCACCGCGGCGGGCGAGGTGGTGTGGGCCGGCGCCGGCGCCCTCCCCGGCAAGGACGGCTGGGTGTCCCTGCTGCTCGCCGACGCGGCCCCGCTGCTGCTGCCCGAGCCCCACCCGCTGGAGCTCTCCCCCGTCCACCAGGCGGTGCTCGACGCGCTTTCCGGCGGCTACGGCCTGTTCTTCCGTCAGATAGCCGAGCGCGTGCGCGCCGCCGTCCCCGACGTCACGGAGCCGCAGATCGCCGACGCCCTGTGGGACCTCGCCTGGTCCGGCCGGCTCACCAATGACACCCTCGCCCCGCTGCGCGCCCTCCTCGGTTCGGGGCGGACGGCGGGTTCCACGGCGCACCGTGCCAAGCGCGCGGTGCCGCGCGGCCGTTACGGCTCCTTCACCGCGCGCGGCGGCCTGCCCACGTCGCCGACAGCCTCCCGTGGGGGCCCTCCCACGGTCGCGGGCCGCTGGTCCCTGCTGCCCGGGCACGAGCCCGATCCCACGCACCGCGCCCACGCCCTGGCCCGTACGCTCCTCGACCGGCACGGGGTCGTCACCCGCGGAGCAGTGGCCGCCGAGGGCGTGGAGGGCGGCTTCTCCGCCGCGTACCGCGTGCTGTCCGTCTTCGAGGAGAGCGGCCAGGCGCGCCGCGGCTATGTGGTCGAGGGCCTGGGG
>NZ_JBAMDC010000211.1:0-11781 GCF_036961605.1 Streptomyces sp. KLMMK | reverse complement strand
GGAGGGGCCGGTCAGGACCGGGCGACGAGGCTCGCCGGGCGCATGTCGGTCCAGTGGGCGTCGACGTAGTCGGTGCAGGCCTGCAGGGAGTCCTCGCCGTGGACGGCGGTCCAGCCGTCGGGGACCTCGGCGAAGGCGGGCCACAGGGAGTGCTGGTTCTCGGCGTTGACGAGAACGAAGTAGCGGGCGTCGTTGTCCTCGAACGGGTTGGTGGTGCTGCTCATGACGGGATGCTCCTTTGTGCGGGTGAGGCGTGTGCGGGTGAGGTGTATGGGGGTGAGGTGTATGGGGGAGGGTCAGGAGAGCCGGGAGCCCGCGGGTGCGGCCTCCCGGAAGCGGGCGGCGAGTTCGGCGACGGTGGGCCCGGCGAACAGGTCGGCGATGCCCGGTCCGGCCTCGCCGGTGCCGAAGGCCTCGCGGATGCGGTGCAGCAGCGTCATGGCCAGCAGCGAATGGCCGCCGAGCTCGAAGAAGCTGTCGTCGACCGCGACGTCGGGCAGCCCGAGGACGTCGGCGAAGACCTCGCACAGCGTCTTCTCCGCCACGTCGCGCGGGGCCCGGCCCGTGCCGCCGACGGCCATGTCGGCGGCGGTGGGCGCAGGGAGCGCCTTGCGGTCGAGCTTGCCGTTGACGGTCAGCGGCAGCGCGTCCAGGACGACGAAGGCCGACGGGACCATGTACTCCGGCAGGGACTCCGCCAGCGAACGGCGCACGGCGCCGGCATCGACGCCCTCGGCGGTGGCGGGCACGAGGTAGGCGGCCAGGCGCTTGACGCCCGGGGCGTCCTCGCGGACGGCCACGGCGGCCTGGGCGACCGAGGGCAGGCCGGTCAGGGCGTCCTCGATCTCCCCGGGCTCCACACGGTAGCCGCGGATCTTGACCTGGTCGTCGGCCCGGCCCAGGAAGTCCAGCAGGCCGTCCCGGCGCCACCGGACGACGTCGCCCGTGCGGTACATCCGCCCGCCCGGCTCGCCGAAGGCCGCGCCGAAGGGGTCGGCGACGAACCGGCCGGCGGTCAGGCCCGGGCGGTCGAGGTAGCCGCGCGCCAGGCCGACGCCGGACACGTACAGCTCACCGGGGACGCCCACCGGCACCGGCCGCAGCGCCGCGTCGAGCACATGGGCGCGCGTGTTCCAGATGGGGCGGCCGACGGTGGCGGTGTCGCTGTCGAGGGTGCCGCCGCCGAGCGTGTTGATCGTGTACTCGGTGGGACCGTAGAGGTTGTAGCCGATCAGGCCGGGCGTGTCCTTCAGCCGCTGCCACAGCGACTCCGGCACGGCCTCGCCGCCGAGGAGGACCAGGACGGGGCGGTGCCGGTCCTCGTCCAGCAGCCCGCACTCGACGAGCGCCTGGGCGTAGGAGGGCGTCACGTTGATGACGTCGACCGCCCGCTCGGCGCAGTACGCCGCCAGGCCCTCGGCGTCACGCCGCAGCGACTCGTCCAGGACGTGGACCTCATGGCCCTCGACGAGCCACAGCAGCTCCTCCCACGACATGTCGAAGGAGAACGAGACGGTGTGCGCGATGCGCAGCGTCCGGCCGCCGGCGGAGGCGACGACGGGGTTGAAGATGGCCTCGCGGTGGTTCAGGAGCATGTTGGTCAGCCCACGGTAGGGCGTGACGACGCCCTTGGGACGGCCCGTCGAACCGGAGGTGAAGATGACGTACGCGGCGGCGTCGCCGTCCACCCGCGCCTCCACCGGCCCGTCCGCCAGCTCCGCGAGTTCGGCCACGACAGCAGCGTCGTCCAGCTCCACACGCGGGACCCCCTCGACCTCGGGCATACGGGCGCGCGCCGTGGAATCGGTGATCAGGACGACGGGTGCGGTCTCCTCGACCATGAAGGCGAGGCGGTCGACCGGGTAGTCCAGCTCCAGCGGCAGATACGCGGCACCGGTGCGCAGCACGGCGAACAGTGCCGCCACCATCTCCAGCGAACGCGGCAGGCCGAGGGCCACCACCTTCTCCGGGCCCGCGCCCCGGGCCAGCAGCAGCCGGGCGAAACGGTTCACCCGGGCGTCCAGTTCGGCGAACGACCAGACGCGGTCCCCCGCCACCAGGGCCACCGCCTCCGGCGTGCGCGCGGCCCGCTCGGCGAGCAGGTCCGCCACCGAGGCGTCCGGCAGCTCGTGCCCGGTCCGCGCCCACTCCCCCAGGACCGCGTCCCGCTCCTCCTGCGTGAGCACGTCGAGGGCGCCGATGCGGCGGGCCGGGTCCTCGGCCACCTGGGCGAGGAGGGACAGGAGCCGCTCCACGAGGGCCTCGGCGGTGGAGCGGTCGTAGAGGCCGGCCGCGTACTCGAAGGCGATGTCGATCTCCTCCGCGCTGGGCGTCTCCTCGAAGTTGAAGTCGAGCTCGAACTTCACGGCGCCCAGTTCGAAGGGGAGGATGCGGCTCTCCAGCCCGAGGAGGCGGCGGGCCTCGCCGTCGCTGTTCCGGTACCCGAGCATCACCTGGAACAGCGGGTGACGGCCGGGGACGCGCGGCGGGTTGACTGCCTCGACCAGGCTGTCGAAGGGCAGGTCCTGGTGGGCGAAGGCCGCCAGGTCGTGCTCCCGGACGCGGCCGAGCAGCTCGGTGAACGACGGGTCGCCGGACAGGTCGTTGCGCAGCACGAGCGTGTTGACGAAGAAGCCGACGAGCCCGTCGAGCGCGGCGTCGGAGCGGCCCGCGACCGGGGCGCCGAGGGGGATGTCGTCGCCGGCGCCGAGCCGGTGGAGCAGGGTGGCGACGGCCGCCTGCAGGACCATGAACGTCGTCGTGCCGGTGGTGGCGGCTGCGTCGCGCAGCCCGCGGTAGACGGCCCGCGGCACCCGGGCCCGTACGGTGTCGCCGCGGAGGCCGGTGGCCGGGGTGCGCGGGCGGTCGGTGGGCAGGGCCAGCTCCTCCGGGAGCCCGGCGAGCGCCTGCTTCCAGTACGCGGCCTCGCGGCTGTGCAGGCTCTGCTCGTCCGCGGGGTCGCCCAGCAGGTCGCGCTGCCACAGCGTGTAGTCCGCGTACTGCACGGGCAGCGGCTGCCAGGCGGGGGCGGTGCCGCCGGCGCGGCCGGTGTACGCCGTGGTGAGGTCGTCCACGAACGGCAGCATCGACCACTCGTCGCCGGCGATGTGGTGGAAGAGCAGCACCAGGACGTGGTCCGTGGGGCCGATGTCCAGCACCGTGACGCGCAGGGGCAGTTCGCGCGAGAGGTCGAAGCCGTGCCGGACGGCCGTCCGCACGTCGGCCTCCAGCGCCTCCTCCGTGGTGGTGACCACGTGCAGCGCGTCGGCGGGGGCGGGCGCGTCGAGGATGCGCTGGACGACGCGGCCCTCGTGCTCGGCCACGACGGTGCGCAGGCTCTCGTGGCGGGCGGTCACGTCGGCCACGGCGAGCCGCAGCGCGTCCGTGTCGAGCGCGCCGCTCACCCGGACCACGAGCGGGACGTTGTACGTGGCGCCGGAGGCGTCGAGGTTCTGCAGGAACCACATGCGGCGCTGGGCGTGCGAGAGGGGCAGCTCGGCCGGGCGCTCGCGGCGGACGAGTGCCGGACGGTCGTCCGTCGCCCCGGCGGTGCGCTCGGCGAGGGCGGCCGGGGTCGGCGCCTCGAAGAGGTCGCGGATGGCGAGGTCGGTGCCGAGGGCCGTACGGATCCGGCTGACGAGGCGGGTGGCCAGCAGGGAGTGGCCGCCCAGGTCGAGGAAGTGGTCGTCGGGGCCGACGGGGCCGGTCCCGAGCACCTCGCCGAACAGGGCGCACAGCTGCTCTTCCCGGGGGGTGGCGGGAGCGCGGCCCGTGCCGGTCGCGCCGAGGTCCGGTGCGGGGAGGGCCTTGCGGTCGAGCTTGCCGTTGACGGTCAGCGGCAGCGCGTCCAGGACGACGAAGGCCGACGGGACCATGTACTCCGGCAGGGACTCCGCCAGCGAGCGCCGCACGGCGGCGACGTCGACGGCCCCGGCGGTGGCGGGCACGAGGTAGGCGGCCAGGCGCTTGACGCCCGGGGCGTCCTCGCGGACCACGACCGCGGCCTGCGCCACGGAGGGCAGGGGCGCCAGCGCGTCCTCGATCTCGCCGGGCTCGACGCGGTAGCCGCGGATCTTGACCTGGTCGTCGGCGCGGCCGAGGAAGTCCAGCAGGCCGTCCCGGCGCCACCGGACGACGTCGCCCGTGCGGTACATCCGCCCGCCCGGCTCGCCGAAGGGGTCGGCGACGAAGCGGCCCGCCGACAGGCCCGGACGGTTCAGATAGCCGCGGGCCAGGCCGATGCCGGAGACGTACAGTTCGCCCGGGACGCCGACCGGGACCGGGCGCAGCCACGCGTCCAGCACATGGGCGCGCGTGTTCCAGATGGGGCGGCCGACGGTGGCGGTGTCGCTGTCGAGGGTGCCGCCGCCGAGCGTGTTGATCGTGTACTCGGTCGGGCCGTAGAGGTTGTAGCCGATCAGGCCGGGCGTGTCCTTCAGCCGCTGCCACAGCGACTCCGGCACGGCCTCGCCGCCGAGGAGGACCAGGGCCGGGCGGTGCCGGTCCTCGTCCAGCAGCCCGCACTCGACGAGCGCCTGGGCGTAGGAGGGCGTCACGTTGATGACGTCGACCGCCCGCTCGGCGCAGTATGCGACCAGGCCCTCGGCGTCACGGCGCAGCGACTCGTCCAGGACGTGGACCTCATGGCCCTCGACGAGCCACAGCAGCTCCTCCCACGACATGTCGAAGGAGAACGAGACGGTGTGCGCGATCCGAAGGCACCGGCCGCCGGCCGCCTCCACCACGGGGTTGAAGATGGCCTCGCGGTGGTTCAGGAGCATGTTGGTCAGCCCGCGGTAGGGCGTGACGACGCCCTTGGGGCGGCCTGTCGAACCGGAGGTGAAAATGACGTACGCGGCCGCGTCGCCGTCCACCCGCGCCTCCACCGGCCCCTCCGCCAGCTCCGCGAGTTCGGCCACGACAGCGGCGTCGTCCAGCTCCACACGCGGGACCCCCTCGACGTCCGGCATGCGGTCGCGTACGGAGGAGTCCGTGATCAGGACGACGGGTGCGGTCTCCTCGACCATGTACGCGAGCCGGTCGACCGGGTAGTCCAGCTCCAGCGGCAGATACGCCGCTCCGGCGCGCAGCACCGCGAAGAGCGCCGCCACCATCTCCAGCGAACGCGGCAGGCCGAGGGCCACCACCCGGTCCGGTCCGGCGCCGCGGGCGAGGAACAGCCGGGCCAGGCGGTTCACCCGGGCGTCCAGTTCGGCGAAGGTCCACACGCGCTCGCCCGCCACCAGCGCCACCGCGTCCGGCACGGCGGCCGCCCGCTCGGCCAGCAGGTCCGCCACCGAGGCGTCCGGCAGCTCGCGCGCCGTGGCGGCCCACTCGCCCAGGACCGCGCCGCGTTCCGTCTCCGTCAGCACGTCGAGGTGCCGGACGAGTACGCCGGGGTCCGCGGTGATCTGTTCCAGGAGGGAGACGAAGCGCTGCGCGTGCTCCTCGACCGTCGCGCGGCCGAAGACGTCGGGGCGGAACTTCCATTCGAAGGTGAGCCGGTCGCCCGGGTTGGCCGCGAAGATCAGCGGGAAGTGGGTGGCGTCCACGTCGGTGACGTCGTCCACGCCGAGGGCCTGTCCGATGCGGTCGCGCTCGTCCTGGTCGACGGGGGTGTTGCGCAGCACCTGGAGCGTGTCGAAGAGGCGGCCCGCTCCGGCGGCGCGCTGGATGGTGCCGAGGCTGAGCTGGTGGTGCGGCAGGAGGGCCGCCTGCTCGCCCTGGAGGCGGGACAGGAAGGCGGTGACGGTCTCGTGCCGGTCGAGCCGGGCGCGGACCGGGACGGTGTTGAGGAACATGCCGATGGTGCGGTCGATGCCCGTCAGCTCCGCCGGGCGGCCGGAGACGGTGGTGCCGAAGACCACGTCCTGGCGCCCGGTCAGTCCGGCCAGCAGCAGGCTCCAGACGCCCGAGAGGACGGTGTTGAGGGTCAGGCCGTGGGTCCTGGCGTAGCCGGTGACGCGGGAGCTGAGCCCGGCGGTCAGCTCGGTGACGTGCTCCTCGGGCAGCAGGGCGGCGCGCTCGCGGGCCTGCGGGGCGATGAGCGTGGGCTCGTCGACGCCCGCGAGGGCGGACCGCCAGGCCTCTTCGCCCGCGGCGGTGTCCTGGGTGTGGAGCCAGGCGAGGAAGTCGCGGTACGCCAGGGGCCGGTCGCCGGCCGGGCCGGGCTGCGGGAGGGTGCCGCCGGCCACCAGGGCGTGGCAGCAGGCCAGGAGCTCCTGCAGGAACAGGCCGGTGGACCAGCCGTCCCACAGCAGGGTGTGGTGGGTGACGAGGACGTGCTGGCGGCCGTCGGGGGTGAGGACGGAGGACAGGCGCACCAGGGGCGGGTCGGCGAGGTCGAAGCGGGTGCGGGCCTCGGCGTCCTGCAGCCGCCGCAGCTCGGCGCCGGCGGCTTCGGGGGCGAGGGTGCGCAGGTCGGTCTCGGTGACGGGCACGGTGGTGCCGGCCGGGATGAACTGGACGGGCCGGTCGAGTCCGTCGTGGAGGAATCCGGCGCGCAGGTTGGGGTGCCGGTCGAGGACGGCGTTCACCGCGGTGCGCAGGGTCTCCACGGGGACCGGGTGGCGCAGGGTGACGACGTCGCGGGAGGTGTAGACGTCGAGGGCGTCCTCGTCGTAGAGGGCCTCGAAGAGCAGGCCCTGCTGGAGCGGGGAGAGCGGCCAGATCTCGGTGGCGCCGGGGGCGGCGGCGCGGACGGCCGCGAGGTCCTGCTCACTGGGCTCGGGCAGTTCGGGGGCGGCTGCCGGGGCGGTGGTGTCGCCGGCGGGCGCGCCGTGGCCGGCCCGCTCCGCCAGTCCGGCGGGGGTGCGGCCTTCGAAGACGTCGCGCGGGCTGAGGGCGAGTCCTGCGGCGCGCGCGGCTCCGACGAGGCGGATGGAGACGATGCTGTCGCCGCCGAGGCGGAAGAAGTCGTCGTGGACGCCGACGCCGGGGAGTTCGAGGACCTCGGCGAAGAGGGCGCACAGCGCGGCCTCGGTCTCGGTGGCGGGCTCGCGGTCGCCGCCGGCCGTGGTGGGTTCGGGGGTGCCGTCGGGCAGCGCCTTGCGGTCGATCTTGCCGTTGACGCTCAGCGGCAGGGCGTCGAGGGTCACGAAGGCGGACGGGACCATGTACTCGGGCAGCCGGGCGGCGCAGGCCTCGCGCAGGGCGTCGGGGCCCGCGTCGGTGCCGGGGGCGGGGACGACGTAGGCGACGATGTGCTGGGCGCCGGCCGCGGTGGTGCGGACGAGGACGGCGGCGTGCCGGACGGACGGGTGGGCGGCGAGGGCGGCCTCGATCTCGCCGAGTTCGATGCGGAAGCCGCGGACCTTGACCTGGTCGTCGGTGCGGCCCAGGTACTCGACGGCGCCGTCGGCGCGACGGCGGACCAGGTCGCCCGTGCGGTACATGCGCGTCCCGGCCGGGCCCTGCGGGTCGGCCACGAAGCGCGACGCCGTCAGCCCCGGGCGGCCGAGGTAGCCGCGGGCCAGCTGGACGCCGGCGAGGTAGAGCTCGCCGGGCACGCCCACGGGTACGGGGCGCAGGGCCGCGTCCAGGACGTGCAGGCGGGTGTTCCACACGGGGCGGCCGATGGGGACGACGGCGGCACCGGGCTCGGTGCGGTGGTACGTCACGTCGACGGCTGCTTCGGTGGGCCCGTACAGGTTGTGCAGTTCGGTGTCCGGCCACAGGGCGGCGAACCGGTCCACGGCCGCGGCGGGCAGGGCCTCGCCCGAGCAGAAGACGCGGCGGACGCCTGCGAAGCCCGCCCGGATCGTCTCGTCCTGCTCCGCGGCGGCGGTGAACGCGGTGAGCATGGAGGGGACGAAGTGCGCCGTGGTGACGGAGGCCCGCCCGGCCAGCGCGGCGAGGTGGTCCGGCTCGCGGTGGCCCCCGGGCCGGGCCAGGACCACGGCCGCGCCGCTGACGAGCGGCAGGAAGAACTCCCACACCGACACGTCGAAGCTCGCGGGGGTCTTCTGCAGGATCCGGTCCCCGGGACCGATCCCGTAGGTCTCCCGCATCCAGTCCAGGCGATTCACGATGGCCTCGTGCGTGACCACCACGCCCTTGGGGCGGCCGGTGGAACCCGAGGTGTAGATGACGTACGCGGCGTGCTGCGGGCCCGCCGCGGGCTGCTGCAGCGGGGCGGCGGCGCGGGGTGCGTCGGCGAGCAGGACGGGGACGTCCTGCAGCCAGGAGAGCCGGGGGCGCTCGGCGCCGGTGGTCAGCACGCACACGGGCGCGGCGTCGTCCACCGTCCCCGCCAGACGTTCCGCGGGGTGGTCGAGGTCCAGCGGAAGGTAGGCGGCGCCGGACTTCAGCACGCCCAGCAGGGACACCATCAGCTCGGCGGAGCGCGGCACGGCCACGGCGACGATCCGGTCCGGGCCGGCGCCGGCGCGGGCCAGTTCGCCGGCCAGGCCGTCGGACAGCTCGTCGAGCTGCCGGTACGTCAGCTCGCGGTCCTCGTACACCACGGCCGTCGCGTCCGGCGTCGCCGCCAGCCGGTCGGCGAACCGCGTGACCAGCGTGCCGCCGGGCACCGGCCGGTCCGTGGCGTTCCACTCCCCCGCCAGCGACCGGCTCTCGTCGGGGAGCAGCAGGTCGAGGCGGGCCAGCGACGTCTCAGGGGCGTCGGCGAAGAGGGTGAGCAGGTGCAGGAAGCGGTCGGCGATGCGCTGGGCGGCCGCGCGGTCGAAGACGTCCGGGCGGTAGCCGAGCTCCAGGCGCAGGGTGTCGCCGGGCAGGACGCGCATGGTCAGCGGGTAGTGGGTGGCGTCGCGGGCGCCGAGGCCGGTGACCCGCAGGCCGCAGGCGGCCGCGGCCGTGCCGAGGACGCCGGAGACGTCGTCGCTGCCGGTGTAGTTCTCCACCACGAGCAGGGTGTCGAAGAGGGGGCCTTCGACGGGGGTCAGGCGCTGGATGCCGCCGAGGCCGAGGTGCTGGTGGTCCATCAGGGCGGCCTGCTCGGCCTGGACGGCGGCGGCGGCCGCGGCGAGCGTGGCGCCGGGTGCCAGGCGGACGCGGACGGGCAGGGTGTTGATGAACAGGCCGACCATGGTGTCGGCGCCGGGCAGGTCAGCAGGGCGGCCGGAGACGGTGGTGCCGCTGACGACGTCGTCGGCGCCGGTGAGGGAGCCCACGAGGACGCCCCACAGCGTGTGCAGGACGTTGCCGAGGGTCAGGCCGCGGATGCGGGCGGCGACGGTGACGGCGGCGGTGAGGTCCGGGTCGGCCTCGGCTTCGACGTCCGCCGGTTCGGCCGGGGTGCCGAGGCCGGCGCCGGGTGCGACAGGGCGGGCCTCGGTGATGCCGTCGAGGGCGGCGGCCCAGGCGCGGCGGGCGGCGTCGGCGTCGCGGCCGGCGAGCAGTTCGAGGTGGTCGCGGTAGGGGCGCACGGGCGGCAGGGCGGCGAGATCGCCGCGGGAGCCGACGAGGGTGAGCAGCTCCCGGACGAGGATCGGCATGGACCAGCCGTCGAGGAGCAGGTGGTGGCAGGTGACGACGAGCCGGGCGGTGTCCGGGCCGAGCCGCAGCAGGGTCAGCCTCAGCAGCGGCGGTTCGGCGAGGTCGAAGCGGTGGTTCCAGTCCTGCTCCATGGCCGCGCGGACCGCTTCCTCCTGGACCGGCCGGTCGGCGGCGAGCGCAGTGAGGTCGAGTTCGCGCAGCGGGGTGCCGACGTGGCGCTGGACGAACTGGACGGGGTCCTCGCCGTCGTCGTACCAGAAGCCGGCGCGGAGGTTGGCGTGGCGCTGCAGCAGCGCGTCGGTGGCGGCGGCGAGGTCGGCGGTCGCGAGGGGGCCGTCGAGGTCGAGGTGGGACTGGACGACGTAGACGTCGCGGGAGCCCTCGTCGTAGACGGCGTGGAAGAGCAGGCCCTCCTGCAGGGAGGACAGGGGGTAGACGTCCTCGAGCGCGGATCCGGCGCCGGAGTCGTCTGCCGGGTTCAGGTCGGTGGAGTCAGTCATGGTGGCGCTCTCGGTCGGGGAGTCGGCAGGGGTCGGTTCGTGGGTGCGGCGGCCGGTCATCGGCGCCTGCGCAGGCGGGATTCCAGGCGGTCGATGCGGGCCTGGTCCAGGGAGACGAGGCGGACGTCGGAGGGCGTGATGCCGCCTGCGCCGGGGTCTTCGGCGTGCCGGGCGAGCGCGTCGAGGGCGTCGAACCAGCGCGTGGCGAGGGCGGCGACCTGCTCCTCGGTGAACAGGGCGGCCGGCCAGCTCCATTCGACGGCCAGCTCGGGCCGGCCGCCGGCGCCGGGGACGACGGCGGCGTCGATCTCCAGCGGGTAGGGGGCGGGCATGGCGGCGTCGGGTGCGGCGCCCTCGGCGACGGCGGCCCGCTCGGCGAACGGGGCGAAGGCCCAGTGGCGGGAGCCTGCCGTGCCTGCCCGGTGGTCGGTGCGGCCGCGGTAGTTGAACAGCAGCTGCGAGCCGGGCAGGGCCGCCAGGGCGGGTGCGGTCTGGGCGTTGAGGTGGCGCAGGAGGCCGTGGCCGAGTCCGCGGTCGGGGACCGCCCGCAGCTGCTCCTTGACCAGCTTGAGGGCGGCCCCGGCCTGCCGGCCGCCGGCCAGGGCGTCGGCGAGGTCCACGGCGCTGACGTCCAGACGGACGGGGTGGACGGTGGTGAACCAGCCGACGGTGCGCGACAGGTCCGGGGTCAGGCCCGCCGTGTCGCTTCCTCCGCGCCCGTGGCCCTCCAGGTCGATCTGCAGGGCGCCGGTGCGGGCGGCGGGCAGGGCGGGGCCGGCGGTGCGGCGCCAGTCGGCGGCGGCCAGGGCGAGGGCGGCGAGGAGCACGTCGTCCACTCCGGCCGAGAACGCCTGCGGGACGGCCGTCAGCAGCGGCCTGGTGCGGTCCGCGGGGAGGGTCCTGCGCAGGGTGCGCAGGGTGGCCGTGGTGTCGCGGCGGGGGTCGGCGGCGGTGCGGGAGAGCGGGGCCTGCGGTCCGGCCAGCGCGGTGCGCCAGTAGGCGGCTTCGGCCGTGCGGGTGCGGGTGTGGGCGTGCTGCAGGAGCTGCGCGGCCCAGGCGCGCGGCCCGGTGGCCTCGGGTTCGAGGGCGGGTGCGCGGCCCGCGGCGCGGGCGGCGTAGGCGTCGGCGAGCTCGGGGAGCAGGATGCGCCAGGAGACGCCGTCGACGGCCAGGTGGTGGACGGTCAGGAGCAGTCGTCCGTCGGCTGCGGAGCCCGCGTCGCACCACAGGGCGCGCAGGACGGTTCCGGTGTCCGGGTCGAGTGCGGCGGCGGAGGCGTCGGCCTCCTTGGTGAGCAGGTCGTGCAGGGAGGTCGTGTCCAGGCCGGTGATGTCGGCGCGGCGCAGGGTCGCCGGGTCGGTGACGGCGGGGGCCTCGGCGGCGGGCAGGACCTCCTGGGTCCACAGGCCGCCGGTCCGGTCCAGGCGCAGGCGCAGGGCGGGGTGGTTGCGGGCGAGGTCGGCGAGCGCCTCGCGGAGCGGCCCGGGCCGGAGCCCGGCGGGGACGGTGAGGAGGACGGACTGGTTGAACCGGTCGACCGGGCCGCCGCGTTCGCGCAGCCAGTGCACGACGGGCAGGGGCGGGAGTTCGCCGTCCTCGTCGACCGCGGGTGCTGCGGTGGCGCCGGCCGGCTCCTCGTCCTCGCGGCGGCCCGCGGCGGCCAGGGCGGCCGGGGTGGGGTGCTGGAAGACGTCCTTGGCGGCGATGGTGAAGCCGGCCTTGCGGGCGGCGCTGACGAGCTGGATGGAGACGATGCTGTCGCCGCCGAGGGCGAAGAAGTTGTCGTCCTCGCCGACCTCGGGCAGGCCGAGGATGCCGGCGAACA
>NZ_JBAMDC010000210.1:0-11828 GCF_036961605.1 Streptomyces sp. KLMMK | reverse complement strand
GGTGGTGACGGCCACCGTCCACAGGGGCTCCAGCCGCGCGCCGCGCCGCGACTTGGCCCGGGAGGTGCCGATGCCGAGGTGGACGGCGCGGGCCCCCAGCTCGTGGGCGAGCCGGAGCGGTTCGTAGAACATCAGGCCGAAATAGCAGCCGCGCGTCCCGGGGCGGGACTCGTCGACGCCGATCAGCCGCACCCACAGCACGTCGCGGTAGTGGAAGACCAGGTGGCAGCCGACCGTGCGGCCCGCGAGCCGGGCCCGGACGACATAGGCGCCGGGGAGCTCGGCGCAGCGGGCCAGGTAGCGGGAGAAGCGCGAGCCGGGCCGGTCGTAGACCGAGCCGTACATCCGCTCGTGCAGCGCCAGCAGGTCGCCGGTGTCGTCGTCGGGTCCGGTCAGCGGGCGGGCGGAGAAGGCGACGCCCGCCATGGTGTACCGCCGCAGGTCGTCCTTCACCTGATTGCGGTGGGTCTTCTCCAGCCCGGCGAGATAGCCGTCGAAGCCGGTGCCGGGAACGTCGAGCCAGGCGTCCCAGGCGATCAGGCCGGCCGGGTGGCCCGCCGACTCGAAGGCGGCCGCCGGCCCGCTCGGCAGGTACGGCAGGAGGGCCGCCTCGGGCGCGGGACCCCGCTCCCCGGGGGCCAGCAGGCCCTCGGCCACCTCGTCGGCGGGCAGCCGCTCCGGCCCGTAGCGCAGTTCGTTGAGGTAGCCGGTGCGGGGCCCGGCGACGACGCAGCGCTCGGCCGGGAGCCGCCCGTGGAGGAGGAAGCCCGGGTGGTAGCGCGCGGTCTGCACCGCCGGGCCGTCGGTGAGGGGCGCCAGGGCCGCGGCGCGCTCCCGCGCGCACATCAGCAGCCAGCGGTAACGGTGGCCGTGCCCGTGCAGCAGCTCCAGCCAGGAGTCGCTGCTGTACAGGCCGCGCGCCGGGGCCAGGGGATGGCGCGCGGTCGCTTCCGGCAGTGATGCGTACGCGTACGAGCCGATCACGTGGTCCTTTCCGCCGCTGCGGTCACGGACACCCGGAGCGCCGGCCGTCGCCGCCCGTCGCTCCCGGGCGTCGAATATACCCGGGCCGTGCCGCCAAATGGGGCAAACGCGGACGGGAGACGGGAAGGAGCGGCATTCCCTCCGAAGGGGTGAAGAGAGGGAAACGGAGGGCATCTCCGCCCGTTGGGAGGGGAAAGGTGAGGGACCGGGCCGGCCGTGACCGGCCGCGGCCGGCGGGTCGAGCCCGTCGCGCCGTACGAGAAGGACGAAGGACTGGAATCACATGGCAACAGGCAAGGTGAAGTGGTTCAACGCGGACAAGGGCTTCGGCTTCATCGCGCAGGACGACGGCGGCCCCGACGTGTTCGTCCACTTCTCGGCCATCCAGACGCAGGGCTTCAAGGAACTGCACGAGGATGACCGCGTCTCCTACGACGTCACCCAGGGACCCAAGGGGCCCCAGGCGGAGAACGTCGTCCGTGAATGAGGGGCTGCGCCCCCGGCCCTACCGGCCGTCTCCGGCGACCTTCAGCAGGACGCGTCCGAACGGCCGGTCCTCGATGAGGTGACGCTGCGCCCGGGCGGCCTCCTCCAGGGGGAACTCCCGGGCGACGACGGGGTCGAAGCGGCCCTCGGCCAGCCAGCCGGTCACCGTGCGCCGCGCCGCGGCCGCCGTCGCGGGCGGGAACATGTTGAACATGTAGCCGTGGACCCGTGCGGTCCGCCAGATCAGGTCCGTCACGTCGACGGTGCCGCGCGTGCCGCCGGCGTAGCCCACGGACACATAGTCCCCGCCCCGGGACAGGCAGGCGAGGGCGTCGCCCAGCAGGGGCCCGGCGACGCCGTCGACGACCACGTCCACGCCCTTGCCGCCGGTCAGGCGGGCGACGCCCTCGCGCAGGGTCTCCCGGGAGAGGTCGACGACATGGCCGAAGCCGGCCGCGCGGGCCCGTTCGGCCTTGGCGGTGCTGCCGGCCGTGGAGATCACCAGGGACGCCCCCAGCTCGGCGGCCACTTGGGCGGTCCCCATGCCCACCGCCCCGCCGATGCCGGGCGCGAGCACGCTCCGCCCCGGGCGGAACCGGGCCAGCTCGGTCAGGGCGAGGTAGGCGGTGACGTGCCCGGCGCCCGCCATCAGGGCCGCCATCTGCGCGTCCGTCACCTCGTCGGGGACGGGGGAGAGGGCCTCGGGGCGCTCTGCGACGTACTCGCGCCAGGTGCCGTCGACGCTCAGGCCGCGGCCCTGCCCGCTGACGACCACCCGGGCGCCCGTGGTCAGCCCGGACGTGCCGGGCTCGGCCACCACGCCGACGGCCGCTCCTCCGGGCACGATGGGCAGCGGCTTGTGCAGGTCCGGTGACATCCGCCCGGCCCGGACGGTGTCGTCCAGCGGGCTGACCGTGCCGTAGGTGATGCGGACCAGGGCCTGCCCGGGCTCCGGCTCGGGTACCGGCAGGTCGACCAGCCGGAGCCGGTCGTAGCCGCCGTGGCTGTCGTACTGGATCGCGCGCATGGGTCTCCCTGGTCCGTTCATGTGCGGCCGGTGCTCCGGCCCTCAGCCGGTCCGGCCGGCCAGCGTGCCCCGGAGGACGTCGGCGATCGAGGTGCCGCCGAGGGCGCCGTGCACGGCCGCCTCGGCCCCGCCGTAGACCTCTTCCAGGGCCGGCCGGATGCCCGCGCCGATCGGGCACTTCTGGTTGGGCTCCGCCCGGTGGAGGGCGAACAGCGGCTCGGTCTCCACCGCCCGGTAGACGTCCAGCAGGGTGATGGCGTCCGCCTCGCGCAGCAGCCGCCAGCCCGCGCCGGCCCCGTGCAGGGCCTCCACCAGGCCGGCCTTGCGCAGCTCGCCCAGGCTCCGCCGGATGACCACCGGGTTGGTGTTGACGCTGTCGGCGATCTGATCCGACGTCACCACGTCCCGGCCGCGGCCCTTCACGAGCGCCATCCAGGTCAGCACGTGGACGGCCACGGTGAGCCTGCTGTTCGCGGCCATCGCATCCTCCTCGGTTCGTCGGGCGGTCCTCCGGGCCCGGCGGTGTAACTATTTCAGTTACGACACCGGGGTTGTCAAGATCTTCTTCCGCCGGCCCCGGTCGCGCGCCCGCCCCGGAGCCCGCGCCTCACCGCCCCACGGCCGCCGCCATCCGGCGCACCGCTTCGGTGAGCACCTCGGGCGAGGCGGCGAAGTTCAGCCGCACGTGGCCCGCCCCGCCGGTGCCGAAGGGGAGGCCGCCGCTCAGCGCGACCCGGCCGCGCTCCAGGAAGACGGCCGCGGGGTCGTCGCCCAGCCCGAGCGCCCGGCAGTCCAGCCACGCCAAGTACGTGCCTTCCGGGCGCATGTACCGGATCTCCGGCAGGTGCCGGTCCAGCAGTTCGCCCAGCAGCCGCCGGTTGTCGTCCAGCGCCGGCAGGAGGGCGTCGAGCCAGTCGCCGCCGTCCCGCAGCGCCGCGGTGTGCGCCACGACCCCGAAGTGGCTGGGACCGTGGCTGACGACCTGGGGCAGCCGGGCCAGGTCGTCCGCGGCGGCCGGGCCCGCGACGGCCACGGCCGCCTTGAGGCCCGCCAGGTTCCATGCCTTGGAGGCGGACAGCAGGCAGAAGGCGTCCTCCGCGCCGGGCACCGACAGGTACGGCACGTACTGCGCGCCGGGCAGCACCAGCGGGGCGTGGATCTCGTCGGCGACGACGCGTATCCCGTAGGCGTTCGCGAGCTCCGCCACCGCCGTCAGCTCGGCGCGGGTGTGCACCGTGCCGGTCGGGTTGTGCGGGTTGCACAGCAGGTACGCGGCACGCCGCCCGCCCGCGGTCGCCCGCCGGAACGCGGCCTCCAGGGCGCTCGTGCGCAGCCGCCCGTCCTCGCCCAGCGGGGCCTCCACCACGCGCCGGTCCTCGTACTCCACGAACCCGAAGAACGGCGGGTACACGGGAGGGCTGACGACGACCGCGTCGCCCGGGCCGGTCACCAGCTTCAGCATCTCCACCGAGCCGCGCATGACATCCGCGACGGTCGCCGTCCGCTCCGGCACCACGCCGTCCCAGCCCCAGCGCTTCCTGGCGAACGAGTCCAGGGCCTCGGCGTACCCCGACCCGGAGGGGTATCCCGTGTCGCCCAGGGCGAGCGCACCGGTCAGGGCCCGCGTCACCGAGCCCGCAGGCATCGCGTCCATCTCCGCCACCCACAGCGGCAGGACGTCCGGCGGATAGGTGCGCCACTTCGCGCTCGTACGGCGCCGCAGTTCGCCGAGGGAGAGCCGGCGCAGGGGATTGCCCTCCTCGCCGGACGCGGGGGCACCGGATGCCGGGACACCGGATGCGGGGACATCGGACGCGCAGTCATCGGACATGCAGTCATCGGACATGCAGATCATTGTCCGAACACGGGGGCGGGGCCGGTAGTGGGGCATTCGAGCCGGGCGCTCACACCTCCGCCGCCCCGCTCTCGCGCCGCCCCGCCGCCCAGCCGCGGTGCGCCGGCTGCCGTCCCGCGGGCTGCGCCGGAGCGGGCGCGTCCGGGACGTCCGGCACCTTCCGGCTCACGACCGCGCCCTGCTTCAGCGTCATCACCTCCCCGTAGTGCTCGACCTCCAGGGCATCGCCGTCCACCAGCTCGTACGTCGCGGTCTGCCTGGTGATCTCGACGCGCAGCCGGCGCTGCAGCACCTGCACCGTGAACGCCAGCCGGCCCAGCTGCTCGGGGAGCCGCGGGGCGAAGCCGACCGAGCCGTCGCAGTGGCGCAGCCCGCCGAAGCCCGCGACCAGCGCGATCCACGTGCCCGCGAGGGAGGCGATGTGCAGGCCGTCGCGCGTGTTGCTCTCCAGGTCGGACAGGTCCATCATCGCGGCCTCGCCGAGGTAGTCGTACGCCAGCCGCAGCTGGCCCACCTCGGCCGCCATGACGGCCTGGATGCACGCGGACAGCGAGGAGTCGCGCACCGTCAGCGGCTCGTAGTAGGCGAAGTTCCTGGCCTTCTGCTCGTCGGTGAAGGCGTCCCCGCGCAGGTACATGGCCATGACCAGGTCCGCCTGCTTGATCACCTGTTTGCGGTAGATGTCGAAGTAGGGGAAGTTGAGCATCAGCGGGTACTGGCCGGGAGCGGTCCCGTCGAAGTCCCACACCTGGTGGCCCGTGAAGCCGTTGGACTGCTCGTGCACGCCGAGCACCTCGTTGTACGGCAGGTTCATCCGCGCCGCCGCGTCCCGCCAGGCCGCCGTCTCCTCGTCGTCCACCCCGAATCCCGCGGCGAGGTCCGGGTGGCGCTCGGAGGCGTCCGCCGCAGCCCGCAGGTTCTGCTGCGCCATCAGGTTCGTGTAGACGTTGTCGTCGGCGACGGCGCTGTACTCGTCCGGGCCCGTCACCCCGTCGATGTGGAACTGCCCCTGGTGGTCGTGGTGGCCCAGGGAGCGCCACAGCCGTGCCGTGTGGACCAGCAGCTCCAGGCCCACCTCCCGCTCGAAGGTGGTGTCGCCCGTGGCCAGCTGGTAGCGCACCACGGCGTCGGCGATGTCGGCGTTGACGTGGAACGCCGCCGTGCCCGCCGGCCAGTAGGCCGAGCACTCGTCGCCGTTGAGGGTCCGCCAGGGGAACGCCGCGCCGTTCAGCCCCAGCTGCCGGGCCCGGTTGAGCGCGGCGGGCAGGGTGGCGTGGCGCCACCGCAGCGGCTGCGCCGCCGCCAGGGGCGCGGTGCACGTGAGCACCGGAAGGACGAAGGTCTCGGTGTCCCAGAAGCTGTGGCCGTCGTAGCCCGGGCCCGTCAGCCCCTTCGCGGCGATGGCCCGGCACTCCGCGCGCGCCCCCGCCTGCAGCACGTGGAACAGCGCGAACCGCACGGCCTGCTGGATCTCGGCGTCGCCGTCGACCTCGACGTCCGCCCGCTCCCAGAACTCCTGCAGGTACTGTTCCTGCTCGGCGCACAGCCCCCGCCAGCCGGTGCTCGTGGCGCCCGCCAGGGCCGCGTCCACCTGGTCGCGCATCGCCGGCAGCGAGCGCGTGCTCGACCAGCCGTAGGCGACGGTCTTCTCCAGCCGCAGCCGCTGCCCCGGCCGCAGCACCGTGGTGACGGTGTACCGGCTGAGGTCCGCGCTGCTCTTGGAGTACGACTTCGTCTCCTCGGGGCCGTCCACGGCGTGCACGGCGGCCGTCGCGACCCGCAGCGCGCTGCGCTGGGTCCGGTGCACCAGGCGCAGCACCCCCTCCTCGGCCGAGTGCTCCTCCGGGACGAGCGGCGACTCCAGCACCGCCGCCACCCGCGGGTCCCCGCCCGCCCGGGGCAGCTGCTCGTTGGCCACCAGCTCGGACTGCAGGACGATCCGCGCCTCGCCGTCGACCGGCTCGACCTCGTAGGCGACGGCCGCGACCGCCCGCTGGGTGAAGGACACCAGCCGCGTCGAGCGCACCCGCACCGTCCGGCCGGAGGGCGACGTCCACTCCACGGTGCGGTGCAGCAGACCGGTGCGGAAGTCCAGCACCCGCTCGTGGTGCAGGAGCCGGCCGTAGCGCAGGTCGAAGGGCTCGTCGTCGACGAGCAGCCGGACCACCTTGCCGTTGGTGACGTCGATGACCGTCTGCCCCGACTCCGGATAGCCGTACCCGGCCTCCGCGTACGGCAGCGGGCGCAGCTCGTACACCCCGTTCAGGTACGAGCCCGGCAGGCCGTGCGGCTCACCCTCGTCCAGGTTGCCGCGCCAGCCGATGTGGCCGTTGGCCAGGGCGAAGACGGACTCGCTCTGCGGCAGCACCTCCAGGTTCAGCTCGGTCTCGCGCAGGCACCACGGCTCGACGGCGTAGGCCGGATGGGTGATCACGTGTGCTCGCCCGCCTCTCCCAGCAGTTGCTCCAGGTCCTGGACGACCACGTCCGCGCCGTGGCTGCGCAGGGCCTCGGCCTGGCCGACCCGGTCCACGCCGACGACGTAGCCGAAGTCGCCCGCCCGGCCCGCCTCCATGCCCGCCAGCGCGTCCTCGTAGACGGCCGCCTGCGCCGGGGACACCCCGAGCTCCCGCGCCGCCTCCAGGAACGTGTCCGGGCGGGGCTTGCCGGGCAGCTTCCGCTCGGCGGCGACCACGCCGTCGATCCGCACCTCGAACAGGTCGTCGATGCCCGCCGCCACGAGCACGTCGTGGCAGTTGGCGCTGGAGGAGACGACGGCCCGCCGCAGGCCGGCCGCGCGGGCGGCGTGCACGTAGCGCACCGACCCCTCGAAGGGCTCCACGCCCATCTCCTTGATCTTCTCGAGGACGATCGCGTTCTTCCTGGTCCCGAGGCCCTGGACGGTGTCCCGCTCCGGCGGGTCGCCCGGATCCCCTTCGGGCAGGCGGATACCCCGCGAGGCGAGGAACGAACGCACGCCGTCGGCCCGGGGCATGCCGTCCACGTACCGGTCGTAGTCCTCCACCGCGTCGAACGGGCGGAAGCCCTCCCCGTCGCGCGCTCCGAGGAACGCGTCGAACATCTCCTTCCAGGCGGCCGCGTGCACGGTCGCCGTCCGGGTGAGCACCCCGTCCAGGTCGAACAGACAGGCGCGGATGGACTCGGGGAGGCCGAGGCTCGTCATGCGGCCATGATGCCCCGTGGGACGGGCGCGCGCCCGGCGCATACACTCGCTTGCGCCCGTCGCCCCGCAGCCGCCCCCGTCCACCCGAAGGCCGTGTACGCCCGGGCGGGCGGGTGCGGAGTGCTCCGTTCAGACCCGTAAAGTGATCAAATGACCCATCCCGTTGATGCTGTCGATGCCGCCGCGGTCGCCCTGGGCGAGCGCGTCTGGATCCCCCACGAGGAAGAGCTGGCCCTCGGCCGGGCCTTCCTCGCCCACCGCGACGCGGTCGAGCCGCGCCTGCTGCCGGACATGCCCCGCAGCACCGACCCGCAGGGGTGGATCACCCAGCACGTGCTGTGGCTCGAGGACGTGGCGGCCCTCGCCGAGAACATCCGCAACCAGTGGTACGCCCACCTGCCGACCAGTCACATGACGGCCCTGATCTCCGCCTACGCCGAGCACGCCCGCGCCGTGGCCCCGCTCGCCGGCCACCTGCGCGAGGCATGGGCGGCGGAGTCGCCCGCGCCGCGCACGCAGGAACAGGTCACGTGGTGGGAGGACTGGCACCTCCCGCCCGCCCAGCGCCAGCAGCTCGACGCGCTGACCCACCGTCTGATCGTCATCGGCTCGGTGGTCGTCGCGGCGGTCACGGGAGCCTGGAACGAGGCTCCGGCCGAGGGCGCCTGAGGTTCGGGGGGGGGCGGGGCCCTTCGGTGCGAGGTCCCCGGCCCCGTCCCGATGCCGTGGCATGCAGATCCGCCGGCCGTGGTGAGCAAGCCCCGCGGCGGTGTCCGGCGCCAACCGAACCACCGCCCGCATGGGTCGTCATCCGCCGCGGGGCCGTAGGCGACCACATCCTGAAGCAGACCGAGACCAGCCGCAGCACGGCCGCTGCCCAGGCGACGACCGGCAGGCCCATCGCGCCCACGGAGTACGACGAGATCCGGCACGCCATCCGCCAGGGACTCTCGTGCCTGGCTCCGGTGTCCGACTACGAGACGCTCATGACGCTGGAATCCGAGCTCGCGGATTTCCTGGAGCGGCGCCTCATGCCCATCGTGCGCGCGCAGCTCCCGGGGCTCGACCCGGAGTCGATGGGCTGGAGCCTGCGGCAGTCCGCGCTGGAGCGAGCACGCCAGGCACTGGAGAAGGGGCCCGGCGACGGGCTGCACTCAGCTGCGGGCTACGTCTGCGACTTGGCTCGCGTGAGCCAGGTGCTGCTCGATGACGCCTGTGTAAGCCAGCAGGCTACCGCGGACCGACGAGCACGATGAACCGACTGTTGTTCGTGGTGCAAGACGACTCACCGGGACGCAGTGGCCGTTGGGACCGTCGATGGTGACTGTACGGCCGGACACTACTATGCCTGCGGAGATTGCCGACGTGGCATCGGATCGTTCCTCTGAGCGAGCAGAAGCGTCAGAGGCTGGACAGCCTGCCGCAGCACCACCTTGCCGCCATGGCGGACATGGCCGCCGCCCGCTGATACAGGACAGCCCCGGCAGCCCCTACTAGGGGCGGCCGGGGCTGTGACGTTGTGTGGCGGACCGGTTCAGACGAGGCTGATCCCAGCCTGAGCTTTGATCGTGTCCACGGCTTCCTGGGTGAGCAACCGCAAGGGAACAACCGTCCAGCGGTTTCCCTTGCGCATGATCACGGCCTGGCCGTCCTTGGTACGCCCGACGTGGATGAACCCGTGATCACGCCGCAGGTCTTTCGCCAGGTGTTCGCCGTGGATCACGGGCCTACTTCCCTTCGCGGTCCTCGTCGTCCGCTGCGGACGACCAGACATCACCGTTCTGCGACACCCGGGTGCCGGGGTCGGTGGCGGTGCCCTGGTTCTCCTGCGGATCCCAATCGTCTTCGCCCTTCTTACCCATTTCCGTGGGCTCCTTCCTGACCACCGCCGGACCAGCCTTAACGAAAGGCGATCCGAATGCGCAAACTCCTCGCCATCGCCATCACCACGACGTTCCTCATCATGGCGCCGGCAACGACCGCTGGTGCCGCTCCCTCAAGCTGCCGGAACTACCAAGACTTCAGGGATTGCGTAGTGCGAATTGTGCGCCAGTCCTGCTATTCCGTGAACGATCTTCTCCTGTCGACATACCTCATCGACAGGGCTCACGACCCCTCATGGGCCTGCGAGGCCATCGAGTAAGGTCACAGCTTCCCGGGGTGCGGCCTCTCCGGACGCCTCCGCGACGGACGCTGCACCCTGGCCGCCGCACCCTCAGCAGCGCTCTTCCTGGCGTGATGCCAGTGACACAACGCCTGAAGGTTGCGCGGGTCGCGGTTGTCGCCAGGAATGATGTGGGCCACGTCCGTGGCCGGCGCCGTGCACCTGGCCCCCGCGTCCCGCAGTACCGCCACGCACTGGAAGCCGTCACGCTTCAGCACGGACAGACGACGGACCGCCCAGTCCGAGGGCAGGCGAGAACGCCGATCGCTGCCGCACCAAGCCACGCGAAAGCCTCCGTCGGATCATGTCCTGTCTGGTCGCCCCCGGACCCGGTGACCCAGTTCGGCGCACCGCCCGGCGGCGGCCTCCGCCTCGGGCGGCACGCCTGCCACAATTACCGCAACATGAAAGGCCGTTCATTTTCCGACCGATCCGACGATCGGGTTATACGTATTTCAAGTTTGGAGGTTAGTCCAGTATCAGGAAATCGGGTGTGGTTTTAATCTGTCTTCGACGGGCCCTGTAAGGGAACGGGCAATACCGAAACTCTGCGACCGTTATATGCATCCCATTTGGGCCGCGTTCGTCATGCGCGCGTCGACATCGGCGTGCTCCGAGGGCCCAGTCCAGGGGGCGATCTCCACGATGACGGAATGTCGGCAGAACGCTTGCATGAGCGCCTCTGGGCGGATCCCGCACCCGCAGAAAGAGAGGAACGCGAAGTGGACAATTACACTCCCGCCGAGGCCGTCGACTCTCCCGCAGAGGAGAGCTCGGCAGAACTGGCTCAGGTGATCGGGCGGGCCGTCGTGGCAGCCAACGGGGCCCTCGTTCCTGCACAGAGCTCCGGTGCAACGTCGGCGACCAGGCTGAGCCTCGGCACCTACCAGGTCTGCTTCAATGCGCCGGTCACCAGCGGCACCTATGTCGCAAGCATCGGCATTCCCGGCAACGTCGGCGCTTCGGCGACCGGTGAGATCACCGTCGCGGGACGGAACGGCACCAACAACTGTCTGTTCCTCCAGACGTTCAACTCGGCAGGGGCGCTGGCAGACCGCGGCTTCCATGTGATCGTGGCGGTCTAAGCCAGGCCCCTGGCTTTGCCAGAGGAAGTCAATCCCCCCGTCTCCGGCGCGACCCGGGACGGGGGTCTGGGGGTCGCTCGCCACGCTACTCACGGGCCGGATTCCCGAAACACCCGCCGACGCCCGGTACTTGCTTCCTTGTGCGCTTACACCGCACTCAGAAGTTCAAGAGCATGCGCAGGCCGCCGCTCCGGTCCTTCACCTCGTAGCCGATCCGGCTGCCACGAGGCACTTTGGCAGCCAGGCTCGCCGGGTCCTGAGGCTCAGGACGGGCCGTGGGGTCGAGTCCGCCCCGCACCGCGGATACGGCCGGTGTTCGATGGCGGAGGCAGAGTCCCTTGACATAACGTCATGAGATGTCCGAACTCATCGACCTGTCCGAGCTGAGCGTCCGGCACGGCGGCGCCCCCGGGCTCCATGGCTATCTGGCGCGGCCCCTGGGGGAGGAACCCAGGCCGGGCGTGGTCGTCCTCTTCGAGGCGGCGGGCGCCGACGCGGTCAACCGCCGGCTCAACGAGCGGATGGCCGAGGCGGGTTACCTGGCGCTGATGCCCGATCTCTACCGCGGCCGGTCCCCCTACCGCTGCCTGGTGCCGGCGATGCGGTCGCTGATGTCCGGCCGGGGCCCGGTGTACGGGGACATCGAGGCCGCCCGGCAGCGGCTGCTGGCCGACCCGGGCTGTACGGGCAAGGTCGGGGTCATCGGGTTCTGCATGGGCGGCGGCTTCGCGCTCGTCCTGGCGGGCCGCGGCGGGTACGACGCGGCCTCGGCCAACTACGGTCGGCCGCCGGGAGACTTGGAGGCGGCGATGCGGGGCGCGTGCCCGGTGATCGCCAGTTACGGCGCGAAGGACCGGGCCTTCCGGGGCTACGCGGACCCGCTCCGGGAGGCGCTGGAGCGGGCGGGTGTCCCGCACGATGTCAAGGTCTATCCGGACGCCGGGCACTCGTTCTTCAACCATGCCGACAACGTGCCGTTGCTGATGCGGCCGGTGATGCGCGCGGTCATGGGCATCGGCCCGGAGCCGGCGGCGGCCGCGGACG
>NZ_JBAMDC010000021.1:0-53184 GCF_036961605.1 Streptomyces sp. KLMMK | reverse complement strand
GGCACGATGAGCTCCGAGGCGGAGTTCCAGACGCCGCCGAGTACGAGCTCGCCGGCCCGGTCCGGTATCAGCAGCAGCGCCGTGCCCCAGAGCAGCGCGGCGGCGGCCTGTCCGCCGCCCAGCAGGAGGCAGAACGGGGCGAGGCGGTGCGGGGCCCGTCGCAGCACCCGTGCCGCCTCCGCGACGGTGACCAGCGACAACCCCATCAGCAGGGCGAGGAACGGGCCGAGCAGGAGTTCCGCGCCCCGGACGGCACCCACCGCGCCGACCCCGGCGATCGCGCCGAGCCCGTACGCCCGCAGTTGGCTCGCGCCGCTGAGGCTGACGTTCTCGACCAGGTACCGGTAGCCGAGATCACGCTGCTCGCGAAGCCACCCGCGCGCTCGGGTCGGCCGGGGCCGGATGCCGGACTGGAGGCAGCCGTACCCCGCGGCCACCGCGGCGGCCGCGCCCCAGGCGAGCACGAAGGCGGCCACGCTGCCCACGCGGGCCGCCACGATCATCGCCGGGACGAGCGCGACGCCCCACACGAGGTCGTTGACGAACGCCTTTCGCCCGGTGCCGGCGGCGAAGAACGCGAACCGCCAGGCGTCCTGCAGCAGCAGCGCCGGCAGTACGACGCCGAGGCAGGCGAACGCGGGCCCCACGCGGCCGCCGAGGCCGAGACCGACCAGCAGGCACGCTGCGCCGAGTGCGGCACCGACGCCGAGCGCGGCCCCCGACGAGCGGGCCGTCGCCGCGCGCCAGGACGCGTCCGGCACACCGCTGAAGCGCACCACGAGCGGGTCGGTGGCCAGCCCGCGGGCGACGTTGAGCACCACGCCGTAGGTCAGCCAGGCCAGGCTGAACACGCCGAACGCGGTCAGCCCCAGCGAGCGTGCCACGTAGATCCCCACCGCGAAGTTGGTCATGCTGGAGGCCGCCTGGTCGGCCAGTCCCCAGGACAACCGGCCGACGACGGCCCGCCTGGCGGTCCGCCGGGCGCCGGCGGACCGGTCCGCAGGTGCCGTCGTCTTCTCCCCCTCGGTGGTCACCGGCGTCATGCCTTGATCAGCCCGGCGCTGTGCAGGGCCCCGGCCGCGACGGCGACGGTGTCGAACGGCAGCCCGGACCGCTCGGCGACGTCCAGCAGACTGTGCTCGCCGTCGGAGAGGCTGAGCACCCAGAGCATGGCCATCTGGGTCTGCTTCGCGTCGCTGCGGCCGCCGAGCGAGTCGTACAACCCGCGCCGCCCCAGCTGTGGTTCGCCGTAGGGGCTGAGGTTGACGTACCGCCGGTTGCGGTCGAGGAGGGCGAACGCCTCGCGGCAGACTGCAAGGGTGTCCGCCAGCGCCTCCGGGGAGACGAAGTCCGGGTTGTCCGCCGAGGTGTGGTACTCGGGGTACCCGGCGTACGGGGTCCGGCTGAGCGAGCCCACGCCGAGATCGAACCCGGGGGAGCAGTACTGCCGCTCGTCGTAGCCGTACGGAGTGAACTCGTTGACGCTGTGCGGGCGTTCGGAGGCGGCGAGCACGTGCCGCATCACCCGGTCGATCTCCGCGTCGCCGCGCCTGCTCTGCTTGTACGTCAGCTGTCCCGGGTCTCCGGCGCAGGCCAGCACGAGCCCGTGCTTGACCTGCTCGATCCGCTCGGCGTTGCGGGCCAGCCAGGTGATCGCCCCGATGGTGCCGGGCGCGTAGATGAACCGGTAGGTGTAGTAAGGGGTTTCCTGCGCCAGCGCGCGGGCCAGGAACGTCGCCACCGCGATGCCTGCCAGGTTGTCGTTGGCCAGCGACGGGTGGCAGACGTGGCAGGAGACGATCACCTCGTCGGGGACCTGCCCGGGGACGACGTGCTCGGCGTAGGTGAGGTGGCCATCCGCGAGTGTGGAGTCGATGCGCACCTCGTACTCGCCGTCCGGCAGCGCGTCCAAGGTCTCCTGGGCCAGGCAGAATCCCCATTCCGGCTTGTAGTAGCTGGTGCGGTACGGCACCCAGGCCGGGTGGTCCGGCAGGGTGTGCAGGTGCGCGCGGAGCTCGGCCAGCGGCATGGTCGCCGATACCGGCACGCTGTAGCCGAGCACGTGCAGGCTGGACGCGGCGAAGTCGACGACCCGGCGGCCGGTGCCGTCGGCGACGTACGCGTCCCGGATGTTCCACTCCTGCGGGACCGTCCAGTCGAGCACCTGCGTCCCGGTCGGCACCTCGTGCACCTGCAGCGGGACGTACTCGCCGACGATCTCCAGGGTGGCGCGCACACCGTCGCCGGTGATGCTCCGGCAGAGCGGGTACAGCCGCTCCACCAGTGCGTGCATCTCCTCGCCGACTGCGGTCACCGGCGCCGCCGCAGGGTGTCGTCGACGGCGCCCGCCTCGGACGCCGCGCGCAGCACGGCAAGCCGGGTGAAGCGTTGCTCGAAGTCCTCCCGGACCAGCCCGAACTTCCTGTAGGAATCGGCGAGTTCGAGCGCGCCCTGCTGCACGGTCCACTCGCAGCCGAAGCCGGGTATCGCGGCGCGGAACCGGGAGAAGTCCACCCGGTACGAGCGCGGATCGGCACCGGTCTCCCCGGTGATCACCACCTTCGCGCCGGACACCGCCTCGGCGACCTGCTCGGCGATCTCGGCGACCGTGACGTTGTTGGTCTCGCTTCCGATGTTGAACGCCCGGTCGTGCACCGCTTCGCGCGGCGCGGTCAGCGCGGCCGCGAAGGCCCGTGCGATGTCGGCGGCGTGCACCAGCGGGCGCCAGGGGGTGCCGTCCGAGAGCACGAGCACCTCGCCGGACAGGAGCGCGTGGCCCACCAGGTTGTTCAGCACGATGTCGGCGCGCAGCCGGGGCGAGTAGCCGAAGGCGGTGGCGTTGCGCATGAACACCGGGCTGAAGTCGCCGTCGGACAGCGCGTGCAGGTCGTCCTCCACCCGTACCTTGGACTCCGCGTACGGCGTCACCGGGCGCAGCGGGGCGTCCTCGGTCACCAGGTCGCCCCCGCCGGCAGCGCCGTAGACCGAGCACGTCGACGCGTACAGGAAGCGCCGCACTCCGGCGTCGCGGGCCAGCCGGGCCAGCCGTACGGACGCGTGGTGGTTGATGTCGTAGGTGAGCTCCGGCGCCAGTGACCCCAGCGGGTCGTTGGACAGAGCGGCCAGGTGGATCACGGCGTCCACCCCGGCCACGTGCTCGGCCGTGACGTCGCGCAGGTCCACCCGGTGCCCCGGCGGGTCCGCGGGCGGCGGGCCGAGGAGGCAGTCGGCGAACAGGCCGGCGTCAAGACCGACGACTTCGTGCCCGGCGGCCGCGAGGACCGGGGCCATCACGGTGCCCAGGTAGCCTTGGTGTCCGGTCAGCAGTACGCGCAAGGTTCATTCCCCCAGCTGGAAAGCGCCCAGATCGAGCGTGAGTTTGGTGACGGCGAACGCCTCGGCGTAGCGCGCGTGGCATTCGATGCCGCGGATCCGTGCGAGGCCGAGGAAGGCCTCCCGGTCGTACCAGGGCCGGTGCCGCTGCGAGGGGTAGTGCTCCTGCAACAGCCGCACCTTCTGTTCGGCGACCTCCGGCGACAGCGGCTGGTACGCCGAGGGACGGCCGAGGTCGCCGTCCCACTTGACGATCTCGTAGCCGAGCACGAGGTGGTCGCGGAATGCGGTGGGTATCAGCTTCGCCAGACCGCAGTGGTCCTGGTGCGCATCGTCGGTACGCGGCGCAAGCACCAGATCCGGCTCGGTCCGCTCGCGCAGCTCCTCGACCGCGGCCTTGGCCTCTTCCCAGTGCGCGGGCATCCGGCCGTCCGGCAGCTTGAGCACGGTCAGCCGCAGATCGGCGCCCGGGCAGAAGGCGGCGAGCGCGGCCTGCTCCTCCTGCTCCCGCTCGCTGCCACCGCCGGAGAGCACCAGCGCGTCGACGCGGATACCGGGCCGCGCGAGACACAGCGTCAGCAGCGTGCCGCCGGCGCCGATGGCGATGTCGTCGCAGTGCGCGCCCACCGTGACGATCCGGTCCAGGCGCCCGGCTCCGAGCCGGATCACGCCCTTGCTCCTGCGGTGTCCCGTTCCCACACGGCCCACGGACGGTCGCCCTGTGCGTACGCGCCGTCGAGCGCGGCCCGCTCCTTCACGGTGTCGGTCGGCTTCCAGAAGCCGCGGTGCTGGTGCGCCACCAGCCGGCCGCGCTTGGCCAGCTGGGCGCATCCGTCGGTGACCAGGTCCCCGTTCTCCGGTATGTGGTCGAAGACCTCCTGGCGGAGCACGAAGTAGCCGCCGTTCTCCCACAGCGGCAGTTCGCTCACCGCGGTGATGCCTCCCACCAGGCCGTCCTCGCCCAGGTCCACGCAGTGGAACGAGGACTGCGGCGGCACCACCATCATCGACGCCCCGGCGTCACGCCGGGCGAACCGGTCGATCATCTCGTCCAGCGGGGCGTCGGTGAGCACGTCGGCGTAGTTGGCGAGGAACATCTCGTCGCCGTCCAGGTGGTGCCGCACCCGGCGCAGCCGCTCCCCGATCGGCGACTCGATGCCGGTCTGCGCGAACGTGATCGTCCAGTCCGCGATGTCGGTGGACAGCAGCTCGGTCCGCCCGCCGCGCAGCACGAAGTCGTTGGACGCCGTCTCCTCGTAGTTGAGGAAGAAGTCCTTGATGTGGTGTGCCCCGTACCCGAGGCACAGGATGAACTCCGTGTGCCCGAAGTGTGCGTAGTAGCGCATGACGTGCCAGATCAGCGGCCTGGGGCCGACCATCGCCATCGGCTTGGGCACGTCGTCCGCGGCACCGCTGCGCATCCGCATCCCGTAACCGCCGCAGAACAGTACGACCTTCATGCTGTGACCTTTCGAGACGCGACCTCGGCAATGCTCAGTTCCGGGATGGGGAAGACCAGCCGGCCGCCCCACTCGTGGATGAAGGACAGCTGCTCGATCAGCTCGTCCCGCAGGTTCCACGGGAGGACGAGCACGTAGTCCGGCTTGTCGGCGGCCAGCTGCTCGGGCGGCAGGATCGGGATACGGGTGCCCGGGGTGAACCTGCCGTGCTTGTAGGGGTTGCGGTCGACCGTGTACGCGAGCAGGTCGGGCCGGATGCCGCAGTGGTTGAGCAGGGTGTTGCCCTTGCCCGGGGCGCCGTAGCCGACCACCGTCTCGCCGCGCTCGGCCGCCTCGATGAGGAACCGCAGCAGGTCCCGGCGCACCTTGGCCACCCGGGCGGAGAACTCCGTGTACCCGGACAACTCCTGCAGCCCGGCGGCCTTCTCCTTGGCCAGTACGTCGGCCACCCTCCGGGACGGCTCGCCGGCCACCTCGGCCGGCCGGGCCCACAGCCCGATGGAGCCGCCGTGCGTGGGCAGCAGCTCGACGTCCACGAGCGCGAGTCCACCGCTCGCCAGGGCCCGGATCGCGGACGCGACCGTGTAGTACTGGAAGTGCTCGTGGTAGATCGTGTCGTACTGGTTCTTCTCGATCAGGGTCAGCAGGTGCTGCACCTCGATGGAGACCCAGCCGTCGTCGGCGACCAGGGCGCGCAGCCCCTGGGTGAACCCGGCCACGTCGGGGATGTGCGCGTACACGTTGTTGGCCACGACCAGGTCCGCCGGGCCGTGCCCGGCGCGGACGGCCGCGCCGGTGGCCGGGTCCAGGAACTCCGTGAGCGTGGGCACACCCGCGTCCCGCGCCGCGGCACCGACGTTCACCGACGGCTCGATGCCCAGGCAGCGGATCCCCCGGTCCACCACATGCTTCAGCAGGTACCCGTCGTTGCTCGCCACCTCGACCACGAAGGCGTCGGGGCCGAGACCCACCCGCGCTGCGGCGTCGGCGACGAACGCGCGCGCGTGCTCCACCCAGGAGGTCGAGTACGAGGAGAAGTAGGCGTACTCCTTGAACGTCTCCTCCGGCGTGATCAGCGGAGGGATCTGCGCGAGCCAGCACCCGGTGCAGACCCGCAGGTGCAGCGGGTACGCCGGCTCCGGCCGGTCCAGTTGGTCCGCGGCGAGAAAGCTCTCGCACGGCGGGGTCGCCCCCAGATCGACGACGCTCCCCATCGCCGCCGAGCCGCAGAGTCTGCATCGTGTCATCTACTGCCCCCATTCCTGCCCGCGCGGGTGCCCCGCCGCGAGCCGGCGTTCCCATTCCCTGCCGGCGGCGGGCCGTCCCCGCCGCCGGACCGGCCCGCGATCGCGGTCCGGTACCCCTCCACCAGGCGCTCAAGCCCGACAGCCGGGCTGAACCCCTGCTCGTAACGGCGCCGGGCCGCCTGGCCGATCTCCCGATTGCGGGCCGGCCCGGTCGCGATCCGGCGCACGCAGGACGCGAGCGAGGCGGGATCGCCCGGCCGGTGCAGCAGCCCGGTCACCCCGTCCTCGACGAGTTCGACGAAGGCGCCGTGGCCGGCGGCGACGGCCGGGACCCCGGCCGCCATCGCCTCCGCGACCACCAGGCCGAACGTCTCCATGGCCATCGAGGGAGCCACCACGGCGACCGACCGTGCGACGGCCTGCCGGCACTGGGCCGGGTCCAGCAGGCCGACGTACCGCACGTCGTCCCGGCCCGCCGCCCAGGCGGTCACCTCCCGCTCCAGCGGCCCCGCGCCGGCGATCACGAGCGGCACGCCCACACCGCCGCTCGCCGCGATCTCGTCCCATGCGGCCATGAGCAGCCGCACGCCCTTGGTCTCCGCGAGCCGGCCGAGAAAGAGCAGGTGCTCGCCGGTGCCCGCCCGGCAGACGCCCGGGTCGGGTACGAAGTTGTGCTTCACCGCCAGCCGCTCGGCCGGCATGCCCGACCGCACCAGGACGTCGCGCTGCGCCGCCGAGATGCAGAAGAACCGCTCCACGCCGGACCACCACCGCCGCCGGTTGACCGACAGGCCGACCGCGAGCGGCACCGTCGCGAGCCGGGAGCCCCGGTAGCAGCCGTGCCGGACGGCGGGCAGCGCCGCCGCCGACCCGACGCACTCGGTGCACGACCGGCCGTCCCGGTGCAGCGTGCCGGGCGGGCAGACCTGGGTGTAGTTGTGCAGCGTGGCGACGGCGGGCACGCCGGCGTCGGCGCAGGCGGCAAGGACCGCGGGCGACAGGAGCGGGAAGACGTTGTGGACGTGCACCACGTCCGGCCGCTCGGCGCGGAGCCGGGTGGCGAGCTCTGCGCGGACCGCCGGATTCCACGGCACGAGGAGCGGCACCGCGGCCTTGGCGAGGAGGGACCGGGCGGCGATGTCGTCGCTGCGCCGCTCGAACACGCCGACCCGGTGGCCGGCCGCGCGCAGCAGCCCCACCTCCTCGTCGACGACCCTGTTCTCCCCGCTCGGCTGCGCCGAGGAGTAGCGGTTGTGCACCACAAGGACGTGCATGTCTGACGTCACCTCCGGGCCCATGGCGGGATACGTCGTCGAAGGACCGCGGTCGCCGGGAGGGGCGTGGCCGCGGCGGGTGCCGCAAGCAGCGAGGCAGCCAGGGCCAGGTGCAGCAGATACGGCGAGGCGTCGCCGAGACCGGCCTCGGTGTACGACGAGATCGCGACGTAGCCGATCAGGAAGATCGCGCAGGCCCTCGGCAGCGACGGTGGCCGCAGCAACGCGACGCCGCCGAGGACGATGATGATCGCCGCCACGAGGGTGACGCCGATCAGACCCTGCTCGTGGTAGACGGCCAGCCAGCTGTTGTCGATCGGCAGCCCGCCGAACGACTTGTCGCCCAGGCCCGTGCCCAGCGCTTTCTCCCCGGTCGTGCGGGGCGCTGCCAGCAGGGCGTCCCAGACCTTGGCCCGGCCGGTGAGGTTGGAGAAGTTCTCCTGGCTCTGTCCGCGCAGGAACCACGCCTGCAGCGCGGAGCTGAACACCACCGTGGCCACCGTGGCGCACAGCACCGTCCAGGCGAAGAACCGGCGGGCGGCGGCGCTGGTCAGGATGAGCGAGCCGATCGCCAGTACCAGCCCGATGATCAGGCCGAGCGTGGCCGTCCGGGTATGGGTCATCGCGAGCAGGGCGAGTGACGGCACGATGACCAGCGCCGCGCCGCCCCCGGTGGTCCGGCGGCCCAGCAGGAGCAGCACGGTGAGCCCGGTGATCACCGCGGCGTACTGCCCGATCTGCGGCGGGGTGAGCGGCCACAACGCGCCGACGAGGCGTCCGCCGTAGTACTCGGGCATCGCCGTGCCCGGAGAGACGACCAGGCCTGCGGCCACCAGCACGAGCACCGCGAAGTACATCCGGACGTGGTACCGGACGAACGTCAGGCTGCCGTCCCACCAGCGGCTGAGCAGCCACAGTACGCCGACGAAGAGGGCCAGCCGGGTGCAGCGGAACAGCGCGCCGTAGCCGACGGCCAGGTTCGCGCTGGAGATCACGCTCGGCACCAGCAGCAGGGTGAGCAGGAACGCGAAGGCGCCGGCGCGGATGCGCAGCCGGAGATTGAGCACGAGCGCCAGCGCGAACGCGGCGACCAGCGCACCCATGGTGGCCAGCTGGATGAGGGAGCGAGGCAGCGGGACGATGGTCTTCGCCCCCGCGGACCCGAGCGTGTTGAGGGCCAGCAACGCCCAGACGATCCCGACCGCCTTCGGTGTGCCGGCAGGGCGTGGTCCGGCACCGGGCTGCGTGCCCGCCGTGTCCGGTCCGCCCGGCGGTCCGCCGCGCATCAGGTCCCGGCCCATCTCAACCACCGGCCTGTGGGGCGAAGGTGCTGCTCACGTCCTGCTGGTACGGCGCGCCCTGCCACTGCCCGGAGTCGAGCTTCCGGCCCGGGTCGCCGGCGACGAAGCTCCACGGCCCGCGGTAGACGTTGTCGTGCCAGTGGTTGTCCTGCTTGTGGACGATCGCCTCAGCCACCCGCTTGCCCTTGTACGGCGACCAGTCCGGAAAGGTGCCGTAGTTGGCGAGGACCGCCATGCGGTCGCACTCCACCGTGCACTTGACGACGGACGGGTCAAGGACGAAGCGGTTGCCGTGGATGTCCACCCGCCGGGTCTTCCACCGGCAGTCGTCGTAGAGCGGTGCGGTGGCGATCGCCGGCCGCGTGCAGCGGCCGGTGTCCTTCACCAGCAACGTGCAGTAGCCGGTCGAGGTGTTGGCCGGGCTGTTGCAGAACCGGTCGGCGCTTTCCCACAGGGTGATGCCGTTCCAGTTGTTCTCCAGCACGTTCCGGTAGATCTCGATCTTGTCCGTGCGGGCTCGGATCCGTGGTTCGCCGCCGGCCTCGGACACGTAGACCGTCGCGTACGGGAAGGTGTCGCCGCGGTCGGCGTGCTTGCGGCCCTCGACCCAGTTGTTCCGCCGGATCGTATTGTTCCGGATGACCGCGTTGTAGCTGGTCTCGTACATCAGCGCGGCACCGTCGTTGGCCTCGAGGACGTTGTCCTCGATGCGGAAGTCATTGTTGTTGTTGTCCGCCCACAACCCGGCTCCGCGGTTGTCGTGCACCCAGTTGCCGCGGACGTCGGCGCCGTCGACGGCCCAGAACTTGATGCCTCCGGTGCAGCCGCAGCCCGGCCGCTGCCGCTCCCAGCCGTCGGTGTTGTTGCCCACGATCTCGTTGCCCTCGACCACCAGGCCGCGGATGGAGTCACCGGTCTTGTACGCGTTCATTCCGTACTGCCCGTTGCTGCGCAGGCAGCTGGCGCGCACCTGCTGACGGGCACCGGCCATCAGCCCGGCGCCGGAGTTGTACTGGATCGCCGCGTGCTCGATCACCCACCCGTCGGCCATGTCATGGTTGACCACGCCCTCGTTGTTGGGCGCGACGAAACCCTGCACGGTCAGGTAGCGGATGGCGACGTCGCCGGCGGTACCGCCGAACGCGTACTGGTTGGTCTTCCGGCCGTCGAGCACCGCACCCGGCGCGCCCAGGTAGCTGTCCCCGTCCTTGGGGACGACCTGGGCGTAGCGGTCCGGCTCGAGCCTGTGCGTGCCCGGTCGAAGCCAGAACGTGGTGTTCGGGGGGCTGCTCCTGGTCTTCGCGGCCAGGTCACCGACCACCGCGGGGTCGACCGTCACCGCGCCCGCCGGCGCTTGCGCAGGCCCGGCCCCGGGCTCGGCGCACACCCGGGCCACGGACGTGGAGGGTACGCCGGACGTGGATGGCGCCCCGGACGTGGATGGCGCACCGCCCGGCTCCGCCGGGGCGTCCGACGCGCTCGTACAGCCGGTCGCCGCAGGCAGGACCAGCACCAGCGCTGCCGCCGGGAACGCCCAGTGCCGCCTCTTGATCACCACGCGTCCCCCCGGCCGCGGAACCTGAGTACGGTGATGAACCCCTCCGCGCCGTCGGCAAAGCCGGTGCCGACCAGCGTGGTGGAGGGTTCCTTGCGCCCGAAGCCGGGGGAGTACCAGCCCAGCGGCGGGTCCGTCTCGCCGCGATGGGCCCGCCAGCACAGCTGCCCGGGCAGGTCGAGCACCGCGGAGCGGTCCTCGCCGTCCCGGCTCCAGGTGAGCACTGCCCGGTTCCCCACCAGGTCCGCGGCGATCGCCGGGCCGAGGTGGAACGCCAGGTGTACGGCCCGGCGCAGGCCGCGCCCCTCGTCAACCACCCGCACCTCGTCAACCACCCGCAGCTCCCGGCTCGCGGCGGTCAGCTCCACCCGGCGGCGGTGCACGCAGCCCTGGTAACCGTCGTGCTCGGCGCACCAGCGGGCCGTCCCGCCGGAGGTATCCGCGACCAGGACGCGGCTGCGGGCATGCCGGGTCCACAGGAACGGGCCGCCGGAGACGGACTGGTCACCGCCGCCCCATTGCAGGGTGTTGTGGCCGAGGGTCGACCGGAAGTACTGCCGCCACTCGGGCTGCCCGTGGTAGCAGTACGTCCCCGGGTCGGCGAGCACGTCGACCCCGTCGTGCCGGACCTCCACGGACAGCGCGTCCGCGTGGGCATGCGCGGCGATGGACAGGAACCCGTGCGGACCACCGTCGCAGCGGCACCAGATCTCCGCCGGGCCGCGCAGGATGGTCATGCCCGCGTCGGCGAAGTGGTCCGGCCGGCTCGCCGGACGGGATACGGCCGGCGCGGTCCCGTTCTTCGGGCAGGGCCGGATGAGCGAGGCGAGCAGCGGGGTGCGCACATCGTCGCCGGTCGCCGCCGGCCACCAGGCGAGCCGGCCGAACACGGCATCTCCGGTGGCCAGCAGCGAGGCCCAGCGGTCGGTGCCCGCGCCGTCCACGACCAGACCGTGCCCGTCGTCCGCGTCCCCCTGGCGCGGCGGCCGTAGCCGTCCGTCCACGACGGCCGCGAGCGCGTCGGTCATCCGCAGCAGCACCAGCCGGACCGACGCGGGGACCGGCACGGCGGCGGCGTCCGCCTCGGCCACCGCGGCCAAGCCGAGCTCCAGCACCAGTCCGTGGTACTCCGTGGCCAGTTCGCGGTTGAGGCCGGATCCGAAGGTGTTGCTGCGCAGATGCCGCTCCAGCGACCGCAGCGCGCCGGCCCGCCACCGCGCCGAGGAGGGGAACCACGCGAACGCGCAGGCCGCGGCGAACTGCCCGGCGGCCTCGGCGATGACGTGGTTGTTCGCCGAAGACCCCCGGCTGGGGAAGGCGGCCAGCCAGCGCTGGTGGTGCCAGATCTGGTGCAGCGCCACCGGGTTGCCCTCGAACAGCCCGGCCGCGCCCGGCCAGCCGTCGAGCAGCCGGCGGATCCACACCCAGGACAGCAGCCGGATCCCCAGCTCGATGCCGCTGATCCAGTGCACTCCGCGCAGCGGCGCATTGGCCGCCCACCACGACCGCAGGTGCTCCGCCACTCGCTCGGCGTACCGCTCGTTCCCGGTGACCGCGTAGGCGGCGGCGAGCACGGTGAGGTACTGGTGCCGGGACGGCTCCCAGATCTGCTTGATGTCCCCGACCGCGTCCTCGTTCCGGTACGGCACGTCGAAGGCGTACCCCCACGGAGCCCGCCGCCCGGTCTTCGGGTCGTACCACCAGTCCGGGTCGGCCAGGTCGTCGCGGTCCACCCCGAAGTACCCGCCGTGTCCGGCCATCAGCCGGTCCGCCTCGGCGACGAGACGTTTCGCGGCGTCCGGCGGCACAGTGGCGATCGTCCCCGCGGGCAGTACTGCGGTGAACCGGGCGCCCGTCACGCTCGGGCAGTCCGGCAGCGCCGACCGCCACCGCCGCCTGCGCACCGTGTCGCCCACCCGGCCGCCGATCTCCCGCGGCCCCATCCGGGACAACCGCCGCAGGTACCAGCCCGCGGTGATGGTCATCGCGCCCTCGCCAACGTCACCGGCGCGCCGCCGGCCAGGCCGGCCTGCACGGCGAGGGTGGCCGCCGTGGTGGCGACCAGCGACTCCACCGGCACCGGCATCGGCCCTCCGGTCCGCACGGCCTTGATGAACGCGGCCAGCTCGGCGTTCTGGCCCTTGTCCCGGGCCCTGGGCAGCCGCGAACCGACCCACCGCTTGCGGCGGCCGTCGTAAACAGCGGCACGGACGAAGTCGTCGAGCCGCAGCACCTTGCCGTCCGCGACGAGGTCCAGCGTCTCCTTGGGGAAGCCGGGCGCGCCGGTGGTGACGTAGCTGATGGTGGCGGTGGACCCGTCCGGGTAGCGGAGCACGGCCTGCAGGTCCTCGTTGCCGGACGTGGCGACCGCGTACACCGATACCGGGTCGGCCCCCAGCAGCCAGCTCGCCGTGTCGATGAAGTGCCCGCCCTCGCCGGCGAACCGCGAGCCCTCGGTGCCCTGCTGGAGGTACCAGCTGCCGTGCTGCAGCCGGCCCGCGTTGACCAGGTAGCGCAGGCTCGCCGGCCCGGTCCGGGCGCCGAACCGCTTCCTGGCCTCCTGCAGCAGCGGCGCGAACCGGCGGTTGAAGCCCACCTGCAGCCGGTCGTTGCCGGACTCCTCCACCGCCGCGAGCACGCCGGCCAGCTCGTCCTCGGTGAGCGCCAGCGGCTTCTCCACGAACACCGCCTTGCCGGCGAGCAGCGCCCTTCGGGTCAGTTCGGCGTGCGAGCTGTGGCGGGTGACCACGAACACCGCGTCGATGGACGGGTCGCCGAGCACGGCGTCGAGATCGGTGGTCGCCTCGGCGAAGCCGAACTTCCGCTTCGCATTGGCCGCGGACAGCGCCGTCGTGGTGACGACCGCCGACAGCGCGACGCCCTCGCGCTGCGCCAGGTGAGGCAGCAGCATCGACGTCGCGTAGTTCCCTGCGCCGACGAACGCCAGCCGTACCGGCGTCTTGACGGGCCGGGTCGGAGCGGGCGCTCTGCCGTCGCGTCGCACCGCGGGAACCGCCACCGCCGGGGCCTCCGCTTCGCCTTCCCCCACGTGATCGGGGTACCGGAACAGCACGGCCACGGCCTTCAGTTCGCCGTCCTTCAGACGCCGGTACGTCTCGACGGCGTCATCGAAGTCGGCGATATGGGAGACCAAGGGCTCCACGTCGACGCGGCCGTGGGCGACGAGATCGAGGAAGCACGCCAGGTTGCGGCGCTCGGTCCAGCGCACGTAGCCGATCGGGTAGTCGCGCCCGTCGAGCTCGTACTCCGGGTCGTAGCGCCCGGGGCCGTAGCTGCGGGAGAACCGGACGTCGAGCTCCTTCTCGTAGTACGCGTTCCACGGCAGGTCCAGGCGGCACTTGCCGATGTCGACGACCCGGCCGCGGTCCCGGCAGAGCCGGGCGGCCAGCTCGACCGGCTGGTTGCTGCCGCCGCCGGCGGCCAGGTACACCTGGTCCGCACCGTGACCGCCGGTGAGCTCGGCGACGGCGGCCTCCACGGCCGTGGACGCGGGGTCGCCGCAGGCCGCGGCGCCCAGGCGTTCGGCGAGTTCGCAGCGCACCGGGTCGGGGTCGGCCCCGACGACGCGGACCCCCGAGGCGGCCAGGAGCTGCACCACCAGCTGCCCGATCAGCCCGAGGCCGATGACCAGCGCCACGTCGCCGAGTTGCGGCTCGCCGCGGCGGACGCCCTGCATCGCGATCGACCCGACGGTGCCGAAGGCGGCGTGCCGCGGCGCGAGGCCGTCGGGCACCCGGGTGTAGAGGTTCTTCGGCACCCAGTTCAGTTCGGCGTGCAGCGCGTGCTCGTTGCCGGCGCAGGCCACGAGGTCGCCGGCCTTCACGTCGTCGATCCCCGTGCCGACCTGCTCGACCACCCCGCACAGCGAGTAGCCGAGCGGTGTGTAGGAGTCCAGCTTGCCCATCACCTTGCGGTAGGTGGCGGGCACCCCGTTGGCGGCCACGCTCTGCACGACCTTGGCCACCTGGTCCGGCCGGGAGCGGGCCTTGCCCAGCATCGACATGCCGGCCTCGGACACCTTCATGAGCTCGGTCCCGGTGGAGATCAGCGAATAGGCGGTGCGGACCAGCACACCGCCCGGCTTGCACCCCGGCACCGGCACGTCGAGCACCGCCAGCTCGCCGCTCTTGTAGTTCTGCACGACCTGTTTCACCCGAAGTCCCCTTGATTCTCAGCCGTCTTCCACGCCGCCGGACGAGCGTCCCGGCCGGACCCGGAGGTCGCGTCGCGGTACCAGTACTCGAGGGTCAGCACGTGCCACAGATGCTTGGAGAAGTCCCGCTGCCCGGCAGCGTCCTCGGCGACCATGCGCGCCAGCGCGTCACGGCGCAGGAACCCGGAACCGACGAGTACGCCGTCGTGCACCACCTCGCGCACCAGCGGTGCCAGATCCCGGCTCATCCAGGCGCGCAGCGGGGCGCTGAACAGGCCCTTGGGCCGGTACACGATCTCCCGGGGCAGGATCGAGGAGGCCGCCTCCTTGAGGACGGCCTTGCCCTGCCGTCCGACGATCTTCCGATCGCCGGGCACGGCGAACGCCGCCTTGACCACCTCGACGTCCACGTACGGCACCCGCACCTCGGTCGACGCGGCCATGCTCGACCGGTCCGTGTAGGCGAGGTTCAGGCCCGGCAGGAACATCCGGGCATCGCCCAGGCACATGCGGTTGACGAAGTCGTCGAGGTCGTTGTCCTGGTAGACGTCCGCGTGCTCGGTCAGCACCTCCTCGACGGTCCCGGCCAGGTCCGGATTGATCAGGGCGAGCAGTTCGTCCTGGCCGTACATGGTGTAACTGCGCCGGAACGCGGTCTCCTCCGGCAGTTCGGCGAAGGAGAGGAAGCGCTTCGCGAACCGCACCGACCGGAACCCCCGGCGGGCCGTGGCGACCGGCAGCCGGTCCACGGCCCTGGACAGTCCGCGCCGCAGGGGCCGCGGGACGCGCTGGTAGCGCAGCGCGATCAGGTTGGCCAGGTGCTTGCGGTAACCGGCGAACAGCTCGTCGGCACCCATCCCCGAGAGCATCACCTTGACCCCGGCCTCCCGGGCGGCCGAGCAGATCAGGAAGGTGTTGATCGCGGCGGGGTCACCGATCGGCTCGTCCAGGTGGTACGTCATCCGCGGCAGCAGGTCGAGCACGTCCGGAGCGATCTCGATCTCATGCAGTTCGACGCCGAACCGCTCGGCCACCCGCCGGGCATGGCGGAGGTCGTCCGGCATCGCCTCGAACTTCGCGTCCTCGGCGCGGAACCCGATCGTATAAGCGGAGATCCCGGGCTTTCCTCGGGCCGCCAGCGCGGTCAGATAGCTGGAGTCGAGACCGCCGGAGAGGAAGGTCGCCACGGGTACGTCGGAGAGCAGGTGGCGTCGAGTGGACTCCTCGACGATGGCGGCCAGGTCGGGCCTCTCGCCGCGCCGTGCCCGCTCCCGGCCCTCGGCGGCGACGTCCTTGAGGTGCCAGTACCGGCCGCGTTCCACCCGGCCGTCGGGCCCGATGCGCAGCCAGGTCCCCGGCGGCAGCTTCTCCGCCTCGCGGAACGCGCACCGCGAGTCCGGCACCCAGTAGTACAGGAGCGAGGCCACCAGCGCGGCATGGTCCACCTGCAACGACCCGCCGGCGGCGGCGAGCGCCTTGAGCTCGGAGGCGAACACCAGGCCCTCACCGCGCCGGAGCAGGAAGAGCGGCTTGATGCCGAGCTGGTCGCGGGCGAGCACCAGTTCACCGGTTCGCTCGTCGAAGATCCCGAACGCGAACATCCCGCGCAGCCGGGGCAGGCAGTCCGTGCCCCAGCGCCGCCAGGCCTCCAGCAGCACCTCGGTGTCGGAGGTACCGCGGAAGCGCACCCCGGCGGCCGCCAGTTCGGCACGCAGCTCGGGCGCGTTGTACAGCTCGCCGTTGTACGTCAGAACCAGGCCGCCCGAGGCCATCGGCTGGGCGCCGGTCCCGGACAGGTCGATGATCGCCAGCCGGCGGTGCCCGAGGTGCACTTCGCCGTCACCGGCGGGGTGGCTGTACCGGCCCGCCCCGTCCGGGCCGCGGTGGGCGAGGATATCGGTGAGCCGGTCGGTCACGGACTTCCCGTCCGGCCATCGGTAGGTGCCTGCGATGCCACACACGTCTTACCGCGCCTCCTGGTCGCTGTCCGGGACCGGTGCGGTCCACAGGGGCAGCCGCTCGGTTCGCCGCCGGCCATCCCCCACTGCCTGAACGGCGTGGGAGGTACCCCCACCGTTCTGCCGGGCCGTCCGCTCGCTCCGGCCGCGCAGCGCGGTGTGCAGCCCGTCCCACAGCGTGCCGTCGGTCCGGTCACGCGGATCGGGGTCGATCAGCACCACACCGATCACCGGGATGTGCTGGTCCGCGAGCTGCCGCGCCACCGTGTGCAGCCATGCGGCGCTGCCGTGCCCGGCACGCACGACGAGCACGGTCCGGGTGCCGAGGTACTGGAGGTCGGTCCACGCCGTGCCGGGCGCCACCGAGCCGACGCCGAGCCGGCGCTCCTGATGCGACGCGGCCGCGGCACGCTCGCCCCTGACCACGGCCGGGTCTCCCGGCCTCGGGCGGCGGTCGGCGAGCTGCTCGCCGGGCAGGCCGTCGACGACGACCACCGGCCCCTCCTCCGCCAGCGCACCGGCGAGGTCCAGGGCCATGGCCATCGTGCTGCGCGCACAGCCCAGTTCGAGCAGCGACACCGGTTCCGCGGAGCCGCGCACGGTGCGGGCCAGGGTCGTGGTGAGCCGTTCGCGTGCCGCCCGGGCCCGCCGGCGCCGCCACGGCCCGGGCGACCGGCGGGGCAGCTCCGCGATGACCGAGGCGCCTAGGTTCGCCGCGATGTCCCGGCGCAGCACGGGGCGGTCCGCCACCACCGTGCCGACCGCGGCCACCGCGAGCCCGAGGACGAGCCCGAGGACGGCTCCGATCCCGGCGTCGGTGACAGCGGCCCTGGGCAGGGAGTGCCGCACCGCGCGCGGGGCGTCCACGACCTGGGTGCCGGCGATGAGCTGCGGGGTGCCGACGCGCGCCTCCGCGGCGCGCCGGCCGAAATCGGTGATCCGCGAGGTGAGCTCGGCCCGGCGGGCGAAGAGCGACTCCATGTTCGCCGACGCCTTCGGCCTGCTCTGCGGCGGTCCGTCCCCGATCGCCTTGTCGACCTGGGCGAGTTCGTCGCGCATGCGGTCACGCTGGTCGAGCAGAGCCTTGGCCTGGGCGTTCGCGGCTTCCTGTATACGCCTCACATGGTCCGCGACGAACGCCTCGGCCAGCGCCTCGGCCCGCGCCACCGCCTTCGCGTCGCTGTCACCCGTCACATGGATCTGCAGCAGGTTGTTGGTCAAGCCGGTCCCCCCGTAGTCCCGCAGGAAGTCCTCCGGCTCTTCCTGGGACCCCAGGGACTGCAGGGCCTTCCTGGCGATCCCCGAGGTTTGCAGCAGCGCGACGTCGGTGCGGATCAGCGTTCCGGAGTCGTTCGGCTGATCCGCCTGGTGCGCGACCAGTACCGCGGTCACCGCGGTCGGCCGCGGCGGCATCAGGACCGCCACCGCCGCGCCGATGAGCAGCCCGAGCAGCGCCATGGAGGACCAGAGGCGGCGGCGCCTGCGCACCGCGACCACCAGAGCCTGCAAGTCGAGGAGCGGAGCAGCGGACGACGACTCCGAAGCCGTACTCGTCGTCACCCTGACCCTCCCCGCGCGGTAAGCCCCACCGCGATCGCCGGCGTGGCGCCGTCCGCAGGATCGCCGGCGGACCGCGTCGGACGGGCCCGGACCGGGCCGGCGACGACAACGCCGACGACCTCGTGCCCGGCGTCCGCGCACGCCCCGGCGATGCCGGCGAGCTCCTCCGCGGTCCAGCTGCCCGCGCTGAGCACGACCAGGGCGCCGGACTCGGCGTCACGGTCCGGTACCAGCGGCCGGGACACCGAAACCCCCACCACCCGCAGCATGGGGTATCCCCTGCTCGAAGAGCTTGAGGAAGGATCGTTCCCGGCCTCGGCGACGAGCTGCCCGGCGGCCCGGCGGGCGATCCCGTCGCCGTCCGGGACGACGACCAGCAGCCGCCGGGGGGCCGGCAGCCGGTCCCGGAGGCGTGCGCACACCCGCCGGTAGCGGATCTGTCTGCCGGCCTCGTCGCCGGAGGCCTGCGGGGCCGGCATGTCCCACGGGATGTCGGTGCCGAGCAGCCGGCGGATGCGGGCCCGTGGGCCACGGGCTTCCGGCCGGTGCACGGGGCGTTCACCAGGTACGTCGACGGTGCCGAGCAGCGCCGAGCCCAGCGCAGCGGCGATCTCCGCTTCGGTGCGCAGCCGGCGACTCGTCCGTGCGGCCGTGAGATGGCCGATGACCGCGAGCAGGAAGAACAGCAGCGCCCCGGCGGCGGTGAGCTGCATCCTCGTCGGCGGTGCTTCGCCGGCCGGCCGGGCCGCCGGCCCCATGACGACCATGGTGGCCTTGCCGGCAGCAGGGCCGGCCTGGTCCAGCTTCTTCATGGCCTCCTGCAGCACGGTGCGCAGCTTCGTGAGCTCGGTGCGGCCCTGCACGCTCTCGACGGTCCGCCCCGGATTCGCCGCATCGGCCAGCTCGGTGATGCGGCGGCTGGTCTGCGCCACCAACTGCCGCAGCGCCTCGGGCCCTGCCGCTCCGGGGTCGGTGCCGTCGCCTGCGATCCGCGCGGCGAATGAGACGAACTCCTTGGCCACCTGGTCGGAGAGCCGCTGCGCGCGCTCCGGGGTGTCGGCCGTACCCGAGATCTTGATGATGTTCCCGTCGGCGGCCTTGGCGCTCACCCGCTCCCGCAGCTCGCTGCCGCTGATCCCGGTCCAGCGGAGCGTGGCGGCCGCGCGGTCGACCACCACCGAACTGGCCGCGATCTCCGCCTGGGTCAGCAGTTCGCGCTCCTGCCACGCCCCCGGCAGCAGTACCGATGCCGAGGTCGTGTAGCGCGGCGGAAACAGCAAAGAGGTGCCGTAGCCGACGAGCGCACCCACCACGGCAAGGACGGTGAGAAGCCGACGGCGCCGACGGATGATCCGGCCGATGGTGACCAGGCGTATCGTGTCATCGCTCAACGCTGCGGCCACCTCCCCGCCCGGTCCCGGCCGCCCGCCGGCAGCGGAGCGTCGTCACCGCAGGCAGCGGCGTAGGCGGCGAGCAGCGATCTCTGGGAGTTCCGCCAGGAGAGCGGCCCGCTGATCCGCTCCTGGCCGATCCTGCCCATCCGGGCCCGCTTCTCCGGATCGTCGAGGAGCAGCGTGATGAGCTCGGCGAACTCGGCCTCGTCGTTGGCGTGCGCGTAGACGGCGGCGTCGCCGGCGGAGACCCGCGCCTCCCGGAGGTCGAACGAGACGATCGGCCGGCCCATCACCATGTACTCCAGGACCTTGTTCATGGTCGACACGTCGTTGAGCGGATTGCGCGGGTCGGGCGAGAGACATACGTCCGCGGTGGACAGGTAGCGCACCAGGTCGGCGTCCGGAATGCGCCCGGTGAACTGCACCTGCTCCGAGAGCCCGAGCCGCCGGGACAGCTCCACCATCGCGTCGTAGGCGTCGCCGGCGCCGACGAACACCGCATGCCAGTCGGTCCGCCCGAACGCGTCGCGCAGCTTCGCCAGGGCCCGCAAGGCGTAGTCGACGCCGTCCTGCGGGCCCATGACGCCGAGGTAGCACAGCAGATGACGCTTGCCGCGCTTCAGCTCCGGCTCGGGCGGCACCGGCCGGAACCGGTCGGTGTCGGGCGCGCTGCGCACCACGAATACGTCCTCCGGCCGCCGGTTCCCACGGCGCAGCGCGACGTCCCGGTAGCTCTCGTTCGTGGCGAGCACGACGTCCGCGGCCCGGTAGGTCCGCCGCTCCAGCGCGCACACGGCGCGGTAGAGCAGGTCCTCGCCGCGGCCGAACCGGGAGAGGTACAGCTCGGGCACCAGGTCGTGCTGGTCGAAGACGAACCGCGCGCCGCGCCGCTTCAGCCACAGGGCCGGCAGGAACAGCAGGTCGGGCGGGTTGCAGGCGTGGACCACGTCGACCGGGCCGACCTTGCGGGCCAGCCGGACCGTATGCCACAACGCCGATCCGTACTCCCGCAGGTAACCGGCCGGCCCTCCGGTGGCCGCGCGCAACGGGTAGCGGTGGATGCGCACCCCGTCGATCTCCGCCTCCGGTTCCGTGTCCCGCTTCTCCCCCCGGGGACAGATGACGTGCACCGTCCAGCCCGCGTCGCGCAGCGTTGTGCACTCCTGCCACACCCGCCGGTCGAACGGCACCGAGAGGTTCTCCACCAGGATCAGCGCGCGCCGGCCCGGCCGGTCGCCGCTCGTCGCGTCACCAGGCAAGGCCCGTGTACCCCGGCTCGGTCCGGCGCGCCTCGGCGTCGGGAAGACGGATGAGGTCGACGATCGCCGGCCCTTCGCCATGGGGCAGCACCGACAGCACGGCCGGGTCCCTGGTCCCGACCACGCACACCTCGGCGTGCTCGAACACCTCGCCGACGGAGTCCGTGAGGAGATGCGCGAGGTGCGGCAGCCGGGTCTCGATGTACACGCGGTTCGCGCCCAGCAGCCGGGAGAGGTTCACGTTTGGGTCGTAGATCCGCAGGTCGTAACCCTTGCCGAAGAGCCTCTCCGCCAGCTCGACGAGCGGGCTCTCGCGCAGGTCGTCGGTGCCGGGTTTGAAGGACAGCCCGAACAGGCCCACCCGGCGCTTGCCGGTGCGCTCGACCAGCTCCACCGCGCGCTGCAGATGCTCGGAGTTGGAGGGCAGCACGTGGGCGAGGATGGGCACCGAGACGTCGGCCCGTTGCGCCGCGTGGACCAGGCTGCGCAAGTCCTTGGGCAGGCAGGAGCCGCCGAAGGCGAAGCCGGGCCGCAGGTAGGCCGGGCTGATGTTCAGCTTGCGATCGGCCAGGAACACGTCCATCACCTGGTGCGAGTCCACCCCGAGCGCCCGGCACACCGCGCCCAGCTCGTTCGCGAAGCCGATCTTGAGGCTGTGGAACGCGTTGTCCGCATACTTGATCGCCTCGGCCGTCGGGACCGGCACCCGGAACACCTGGCCGGGCAAGCCGTCGTACAGCGCCGCCACCACGTCGCCGCTCGCCGGGTCGAGCTCGCCGATGACGGTCTTGGGCGGGTCGAAGAAGTCCCGCACGCTCGTGCCCTCGCGCAGGAACTCCGGGTTGACCGCGACTCCGAAGTCCACCCCGGCAGTGCCGCCGGCGTACTTCTCCAGGATCGGTACGAGCAGGTTCAGGCAGGTGCCCGGGAGCATGGTGCTGCGGAACACGACGGTCTGCCGCCCGCCCCGCTCGGCCACCGCGGCGCCGATCTCTTCGGTGACCCGCTCCAAGTACGTGGTGCACAGGCTGCCGTTGGGCTCCGACGGCGTGCCCACGCAGACCAGTGACACCTCGCTGCCCGTGATCGCCTCGCGGACGTCGGCGGTGGCGCGTAACGCCCCCGCCCGCACGACCTCGGCGATGAGCTCACCGATCCGCTCCTCGACCACCGGGGCCTTGCCGTCGTTGACCAGGTCGACCTTCACCTGGCTCACGTCCACCCCGATGACCTCATGACCGAGGCTGGCCAGGCACGCGGCCGACACGCAGCCCACGTAGCCGAGCCCCAAGACGCTGACTCTCATGATCCGTTCCTCCCCCTGGCAGGCCCTTTGCGGCCTGCCGTCCGTGCACCGACCGGACGACGCCCCACCCGCGCGTCAGTAGGCCCCCTGACCCTGAAGCACCGCACGCAGCGTCTTCCACAAGATCACTGTGTCGAGGGCGAGCGACCAGTCCTCCACGTACCGCAGGTCGAGGCGGATCGCCTCCTCCCACGGCAGGTCGCTGCGTCCGCTGATCTGCCACAGGCCGGTGAGCCCGGGCTTGACGAGGAGCCGCCGCCGGATGTCCGGGTCGTACGCGGCGCACTCCTCCGGTAGCGGAGGCCGCGGACCGACGAGCGACATCGATCCGGTGAGCACGTTGAAGAGCTGCGGGAGCTCGTCGATCGAGTACCTGCGCAGCACCGTTCCCACCCGGGTCACCCGCGGATCCCGGCGGAGCTTGAACAGCAGGCCGGCACCCTCGTTGAGGCCGGCCAGTTCAGCACGTGCCCGGTCGGCCCCGGCGGTCATGGTGCGGAACTTGAAAATGGTGAACTCCCGGCCGTCCTTGCCGACTCTGCGCTGGCGGTAGAACGCTCCACCCCGGCTGTCCGCCAGCACGAGGAGCCCGACGAGCACCATCAGCGGAGCGAACAGGACCAGCAGGATCGCCGCGCCCATCCGGTCGACGACGCCCTTGACCGCCCGGCGGCCCCCGGTGAAGGTCGGCATGCTGACCCGCAGCAGCGGAATCCCGAGCACCGCGTCGACGTGCAGCCGTGGGCCGGCCACCTCCATCAGCACGGGGGCCACGACCATCTCGGCATCGCTGCCTTCGAGGTTCCAGGCCAGCCGTTGCAGCCGGTCCGGAGACCAGTGCGGGTCCGATGTGATCGCGACGACACGGTAGCCGTCGCGGCGGACGTGGCCCGCGACGTCCGTCAGCCGGCCGACGACGGGCACCCCGTCCAGTTGGTCACCGTCGAGCCCGAGGCCGTCCGGCGTGCACACCGCCTCCACCCGCCAGCCGAGGTGCGGGGACCTGCGGGTCCGGATGATCAGGTCGTGCACGGTGGCCGGGCTCCCGGCAGCGAGCACCGGGCGCAGGCACCGTCCTTCATTGCGCTGTTTGTGCAGCCAGAGGCGCAGCAGATACCGCTCGGTCATGGTGGTGAGCGCGATCGCCGGGATCGCGACGAAGATCCAGAGCTTGATGTTGTGCGAGGTGAGGGCGATCCCACTGAGCGCCAGTACGACGGCTGCCGTGAACAGCGAGCGTCCGAGCCGGCGGAATTCCTCGGCGCCCTGGCCGAGCACGGCCGGAGCCCATGACCGGCTCACCGCAAGGGCCCCCAGCACCAGCAATTCGGTGCCGAAGGCGAGGATTCTCCATTTCTCGTGCCAGTCGGCCGCGTCCCGGACCCCGAAGAAGCCGCCGATCGCCGCCACCACGAAGGCGGTGGCCACGGCATCGCTGGTGATCACGGCACGGCGGTACCGCTGCTCCCAGTCGATCGCGGGCCGACTCATTGCCCCGTTCACCCGACGCCCGCGCGCCGGTGGGAACGGGTTGACTAATTCCCCTAATTCCCCCTCCTGCACAGCCCCTTCCAGGTCGCCAGTGGGCTCGACGTGTTCGCTCCACACTGTTCCTCCCCCCGGGAAGCCCGCGCCCCCCGCACTGTTCCTCCCCTCGGGAGGCCCCCGCCCCCCGCGCCGCGCTGTTCTTCCCCCCGGGAGGCCCCGCCTTCCGCGAATGGCATACCGGCTAGTGCAGTGCTACTTGAGAAGCCGGACCTGTGGATCACTATTGATCGGCTCGTGTCCAAACGTGCGAAGCGAGGGTCAATGTAGACCATTGGGGCCCGTCTGGAGAGGGGTGTGTGTGCAACTTGTGCTCAGCTTTTGAAACCGGATCTACCGGACGGTGATCGCCGGCAGGCGCCTTGACGACGAAGACGTGCCTTGTGACCTGTGATGACGGGAGATCTCCGGCTGTCGGCACGGCTGTTCGACCAATCCCGTACCGGAGGGACCGCTTGCCGGCGTCTCCTCGGTTGCGGCGGCGCGCGGTGATTATTGGATCACTGTCGCCGGGCTGCCCTTCCCATGATCCGGATCATCGGCTTCGGTTGCGAGATCACGGCCCGGGCAGCAGGCCGGGGGCCTGATTCCGGTCACCGGAATCAGGCCCCCGGTCGTTCCGCGCTCAGTGCGGGAGTCGGCGATACGCGTCGACGTAGTTGCGCAGCAGGGCCTCGTGGGTGCCGTTGATGATTTTGCCGAGCAAGGGCTGGGCCCGGAAAGGGGCGCCGAGGCTCTTCTCCTTGATGCGCTTCACGAGCTCCGCCCTTCTGCTCTCGGTGACGTATTGTTCGAACGATGCCCGGTCCATTCCGGCGAGTTCTGCCAGCTTGGTGTCGTCCGGAACGTCGAAGACGAGATCCGACAGGCCCAGCGCCGCATCAGGTGCCACCCGGTAGAAGTCGAGGACGCGCTTGCGCCATTCCTCGCGGCGGGCATGGCTCTGGGTGTAGGACTGGCGGAGCGCGACGATGCGATTGCTGACGGGGCCTGTTTCGGGCGTGGCCAGGATCGCCTTGACGAGCCTCTCGCCGTCGGTGACGACGGAGCAGTCGGGGGCGAACACCCTGTTGTCCTTGTCCTCGCCGCGGAAATTCCCGAGAGACTTCGCCAGGGCCTCTCCTTCCTGGTCACCCGTGCCGAAGGTGACGCCGTCCTCCAAGCGGGTGAGGCCGTCCAGGAGCTTGATGAACGTGTTGGGCTCCGGGAAGTAGACGGTCCTGGGGTCGGCGTTCGCCATCGCGACGCGGACGTCCCGGTCCATCGCGGTGGCGATGTCCACGCGCGGATCGCCGCCCTCGGGGAGACGGTAGCCCCCGCTGAAGAGGTCGGGCCAGTTTCCCTTCTGCAGCCGGTCCGCCACCGCGTCGAACAGCGGGGTGCCCCCGGGAGTCCTGAGCGAGATCACATCGGCGTCGCCGGTGTGGAAGTAGATCTGCTCGTATCCCTTGCCGCCGGCGTACAGCGCCTTCACGAACTCCTGCGTCCGGTCGCTCCCGGCGATGGCCTGCCGTATGGCGCCGTAGGGGATGGTCTTCTGATCGCCGAGACTCGTCCTGCCCTTGGGCGCGCACCACAGGAAGGAAAGGACGGCGACCGGGAAATCGGACTTCTCCCGCCGCCAGGCGTTGGTGAATTCGTCGGTGATCCGCCGCTGCCGTGCGACGCGTTCCGCGCGTTTGGCGTCGCTCTCGCCGTAGGGGTAGCCCTCGTTGAGCCCGATGACGAGCGCGCACCCCTGCCGGGTCGCGGTGGCCTCGTCGCGGTAGCGGCGCGCCAGGGTGAGCAGCTTTCGATGGTCGTCGACCTTGGCCGGGACCATGGCGACGAAGCCCACGCTCCCCTTGAGGGGCTGGGGAGCGCCGACCGCCTGTCCGGCGTACACGTCGGTGACCGGCTCCCAGGGTGTCCTGCCGGTGGCGGGGGTTTTGGGCCGGGCCCGGTTGACGATCACCCCGGCCTGCTTCCGCTGCTCCTCGGGCAGGCTGTCGGGGCTCGTCCACCGAGGCCGGGAGATCTCGACCGGAGTGCCCGGGCTGCGATGGCACACGCGCTGCTCGACCAGGTAGCCCTGCTCCAGGCGGGCGACGCCGATCTTGTCCCGGTGATCCCAGACCTGGAAGGCGGCGGCCCGGTCGACAGTACTCAGGAACGTTGCCAGCGCGTTCAGGGAGGAGACGTCGCGTCTGTATACGAAGCTGCTTGCGCCGGCGAAGAGGTGGTGGGGGATCCGTTTGCGGGGCACGGCCAAGTGGTGCACGCGCTCCACCCTCGTCAGCGCGACGTAGGCGATGCGGTGCCGGAATCCCAGGTCGCGGGCGATGGCGACCTCGGTGACCCCGCGCACGCGCGTGCGCTGCTGCCAGGTGGCGGCGGCGTCGCGCAGGGCGGCGAGACCGTCGGCGTCCCGCCGGCCGGCGCGTACGACCGCGCGGGCGTGGTGGTCGAAGGCCACCCGCTCGGCTCGTACTTCGGCCGGGGAGGGCGAGATCCGACGGCCCTTGTGCCGCTCCACCACGCCGTCGATCCACTCCAGGGCCACGTCGCTGCCGTGGGTGCGGATCTCCTCCCAGTTCATGCCGCGCAGCACGACCAGCCCTTGTTCCGTCTCCGCGACCGGGAGCGGGTAGAGGTATCTCAAGGACAGCTCGCCGAGTGTCGCTCTGTAGAACGCTTCGCGCTCCTGGCGCGTCTCGGACTTCCCGGTGCCGCGTACGGTCACCGGGCCCGGGTCCTCCATGCTGACCGCGCGGCCGGTGCCGTACCTCTCGCGGAACAGCCGCTCGGTCTCGGCCAGCGCGGCCTGCCGGACCCTGGCGCGTTCGTCGTCGTCGTGACCCGTGTCGTCCATGGTCCCTGCCAGGGCGTGCGCGGCGTGGATCAGCTCGTGCGCGAGGACCATCTCGGGGGCCGTGGCGACGTCGTCGGAAAGCAACAGCACCCGGGGGTGGAAGGACACGATGGAGTACACGCCCAGGCCGTTGTAGAGCGGTCCCTTGAGCCTTGAGTTCAGCGACCACTGGGCGGGCTTGCCGTCCGTGGCCTGCGTGATGATGACGTTGATCCCCGCGAGGTCCCGCTGCTTCGGCTGCTTCGGCGCCGGACCGTTCTTCCGGGAGCCGCCGTGGCGGCACAGGACCCGCGTGCTGATGCCCGTGTCCCAGTCCTCCGGCCCGCCGTAGGTGCCGTCCGGGTCGGGCAGCGGCCGGGCGTGGCCCAGGAACTCGACGAGGCGCTTGCCTGCTTCGGAGGACTCGATCCGCCGGAGCAGGAAGTCGATCTCCCCTGCGTAGTCCTCGGCGTCAAGCTCGAGGCCGGGCTCGGGGTTGGAGGTGTCGTCGCGTACGTCGAGCGCGTCTGCGTCGGGGCACACGGCGATGCCGGGCCGTATCACGGTGAGGGGGAGCGGCTTGCCGCCGAGCCAGGCGATCTCGATGGGCGATTCCGCGGCCGCCCGGACCGGCTGCGGTGGTGTCAGACGGGCAGGGTCGAGCCCTGTGAGGCGACGCATGACGGGGGTGTTCCTTTCGGGGAGTCCGGGGGATTCAGTCCGTGACGACCAGGACGGCCCGCGCCTGCTGGCGGGTGCCGGTGGTCAGGACCAGGGAGGGGGCGGCGCCGGCCGCCGTCGGCGCGGTGTACCGCAGCGAGATCTTCTCGACGGCGGGCAGCAGGTTCGGCAGCCCCGACGCCGGCGAGCCCGTCGCAGGCAGCAGGGGGGCGAGCGCCTCCGCGAGCGTGAGGCCTTCCTGGGCGGCCCAGGTCGCGGTCCAGCTCGTCGCGTCCGGATCCTTGTCCGCCATGAGGTCCAGCTCCATCAGCGACGACTCCGGGCCGCCGAGGAGAAGGGATCCGGTGGCCTCGACGCCGGACGGGCCGTCCCCGGTGCTGATCCGCGTCGTGAGGTGGGCGCGGGCCCGCAGTCCGGCGGGCAGGGGGAACTCGGCGGATCCGGTCGCGGCGAACAGCCGTCCGGAGGGTGTGGGGACGACCTCGAAGCACAGCTCCTGCAGCGTCAGCTCCGCCAGGGAGGCGGGCAGGCCGCTGCCCATGGCCTGCTCGGTCCAGGCGCTGATGTCGCGGAAGGCGATGCGGTCCGCCTCCACGGCGAGCCCCCAGCCCTGGGCGCTCCTGGCGGCCTTCACCCCGATCCGGGTCCCGCCCACGACGAGCGTCCCCGCCAAGGCCACTTCGAGAGCCCGGTCCCCGCCGCCGGACACCAGGACCGTCTGGTCCTCGATCCGTACGCCCGCGATCTCCAAGGGGCTCAGGAGCTCTCCCGCGACGACGAAGGCGCCTTCCCGGAGGTCGCACAGGAAGGAGAGCCGTCCCCAGCCGTTCTTGCCGAGATCCGGGGCGGCGCGCTCGAAGAGGCCACTGCCGTCGGCGAGTTCGCCGTGCGCCGTCAAGGCGGGCAGGTCGACCGTGACGGCGCTTTCCAGCCCGCCCACGGACAGGTGTGCGTTCAGCTCGACCGACAGCCCTCCCCGGCCGCTCTGCCGGGCGGTGGAGTCCAAGGCGATCCGCGCACGGACCTGGCTGAGCGTCACTCCTGCCGGCAGCGGCCATTCGTCGGCCAGGCCGACCTCGAGTTCTCCGGTCACTCGTCCTTCCCCGGGGGCGTACGAGACGGTGACTTCACGGAGCGCGGGCAGCGCCGAGGCGAGGAGCCCCTGCCACTCCGCGGGGAAGTGGTCGGTGACGGCGTCGGCGCCCGTGCACCCCGGCAGGTCCGCCACGTGTCGCAAGGACGGCAGGGAGAGCCCGTCGGGAAAGCGGGCGGACACCGTGAACGCGCCCTCGTGCACCGAGGCGAGGAACAGCACCGGCTCGTCGAAGCCGGGCAGCTCCCACCGGGCTCCCGCGACGACCGGTGTCCGCTCCTGCGCCGTTTCCTTCTCCGAACGGGGAGTGGCGTCGAGTACGACGACGGGCGCCTGCGCCCCCAGGGCCTGGAGCGGGCTCAGGTCGTGTGCGGGGAAGGGCTCGGGCAGGCGCCACTCCGGGGCGTCCACGACCAGGACGAACCCCACGACCGCCCTGCCCGAGGCGTCGGCCAGGAACTCCGCCACGGCCGGGCACGGCTCCGGTCCGAGGGCCGGCACGGCGCAGTGGCCCCGGACCGTCATGCTCTCCGCGGTGAATTCCGCGTCCGAGAAGTTCAGTTCGGTGGCGTCGAGATACGTGGAGAACGCGTCACGGACCGCGGGGTCGGCGAACTCCTCGGCCGTGAGCCGCAGACTTCCGTTCCGTGCCCTCCCGGCGATTTCCGCAACGGACAATGTGGATGAATTCCCTGTGATGTTCAATTCTCCATCGATTTCGGGTGGTGGGATGGTGCCGAGGTCAGACGTAGATCTCTTCGTTGATCACGACGACGGCGGGGCCGTTGCCGGGGTCGGCCGGGGTCGGCCGCGGGCGTGCGAAGTCCAGTGCGGTGGCGGGGCCGTTGTGGTCCGCGATGATGCGCCTGGCCCGTTCGGTGTGCTCGGGGACGAGTTCCTGCCGCACGTGGGGCTCGGCTGTCGCGCGATCCGCGAGAAAGCCGTCCGGCTCGTTGACGAAGCGGTCGAAGTGCTTCGCGGTGAGGTTCCTCTTCGCCTTGCTGACCGGGTCGTTGAGGAGGGGACCTCTGAATACCGCGTCCCCCTCGGGTCGCTTCCAGCCCCGTTTCCAGATGCCCGCGGCCTGGTCTCCCTTCGCCAACGGGCCGTAGGAGGGGCGGGCGGCGAATCCGAGTTCTTCGGCCAGCCGCCGTTCGCTGATGTCGAGAAGCAGCATGCGTTGTGCGCGTATGCGCTGCGCTCGCGCGGCCTCGGCGGCGTCAAGGGGGTTGGCCAGATGACGGTCGACCGCTTCGATGCTGCGGAGTTGTCCGGGGGTGTTGCGCAGGACTCTCCGTCCCGTTCCGGCGTCGGTTGTCGTGCCGAACAGCCACTCCAGAGCGATGGGGTTGCCGTGGGTCACGATCTCTTCGAGCGGGCTGGTGTCGAAGGCGAGAGCGTCGTTGAGGGATCCCGCCACGTAGGGCTGCACCTCCTCGTTCGTCTCCATCGATCCGGCGACGATGTGGGCAGCGTGGATCAGTTCATGGCCGAGGACGATCTCGGGCGCCAGAACAACCCTGTCCTGGACCACGGCGAAACGCGGATTGAACTCGATGTACGAGAAGTAGCCGAGGCCGCTGCGGGCGGTGGGTGTCTCGTCGGTCAGGGTGCGGGTGTCCGCGGACAGCCTGGCCCCTCGGGAGAGGATCACCGTGGTGATGCTCGGCCGGGAATCCCCTGATGCGTACTCGGCCGTGAAGGCGGATTCGCCGAACCCGTGGGGGCCGGGCAGCGGAGTGGCCTGCCCGAAGAATTCCACCAAGCGCTTTCCGGAGGGAATGGCCTCCAGCCGGGTCAGGAGGTCGTCCACATGGTCCAGGAACGCCTGGTCGGGAGGGGACGCCGGGTGCGACAGCATGGCCGTGCGGTCCACGGAAGTGACGGCGATTCCCGGGCGGAGTTCCACGGCCGTGCAGGAACCCCGCTTGCCCATCGTGATCCGCATGCGCGCGGGGGGCGTCCCGGGGGTGGAGGAGTGAGTCACTGGGGGCTCCGAATGTGAGGAGGTGGTCGGTCAGCCGAGGCGGGTGTCCGCGAGCGGGGCGGGCGTCCCTCCGGACGGCGTCACGGCGAATACGGCTCGCACGGTCCCGGCGTCCGCGGCGACGACGAGACCGCCGTCCCCCGTCACGAGGTCGAGTTCGGTGACCTCGGGCAGGAGCTTCCGCACGGAATCGTCCACCGTCCCCCCGAGCCATTCGACGAGGTCCGCCACGGATGCCGCGGCGTCGCCGTGCCAGGAAGCCCGCACGCGGCCCCCCGCCTGAGCCTGGAGCTCCAGAACCATGGGCTCGGCCGCCGGCGGATCGATGGACAGCATGGCCTTCAGTTGCCCGGCGCTCGAACCGCTGCCACTGGCGGCGGTGATGATGAGCTCCGTCCTGCGGCTGCCGAGAGAGAACAGGCTGCCGGCGGAGAACTCGAAGGAACCATCGGCCCTCCGGGCCACGGACAGGTCGTCGAGGACGACGCCGCGCAGGAAGTCCGGCACGGTCACGCCCATGCGTTCCGACAGCCAGTCGGCGACCGAAGCGAAGTCCACATGGCGTATCGAGCCGGCCAGTTCCCACCGGCCGTCCGTCGTACGGGAGGCGACGGCGCGGACCCGGGCGGAGCCGACGGCCAGCTCGCCGAGGATCCGTACATCCGGAGCCCCGCTCCCGTGGCCGGCTATTTCGAGGGAGGCGTTCTCCAGGGCGAAGTCCGCACCGGATGCCGCGGGCAGGGCGGGTGCCGCATAGCCGAGCGCGAGGGCATAACTCCCCTCCCGTAGATCGGCCCTGACCGTGGCACGGGCGATGGGGAGACTCTCCAGACCGCTCCCGGAGGCGAATTCGGCCGGTGCGCCGGTCTCCGGGAAGGGGCCGGCCGCCTCGGCCGTCACCTCCAGCTCCGGAACCGTGACGGTTCCGCTGAGGGTGCAGCCGCGCACGCCGATGTCGGCGCGCAGAGCGGCCCGGGTCCGTACGGGGCCGCCCTCCGGGAAGGTCAGGGTGAACTCCGCCTCGACAGCGGTGAGCTCCGCCGTGCCCGGGACCACCGGCACGTGATCGGCCAGGCTCACCCGCAACCAGACGCTGCGCAGGCGCTTCCGGCCGGTGTCGACGACCACCTGGATCTGCCGAATCCGAGGAGTGCCGACGGGTATCTCTGCCGGAAGGGTGAAATCGGCGCCCGAACCGAACGGCAACTGAGCGAGATCGGCGAGGCCGGACAAGGGCAGTCCCTCTCCCAGCACCGGCGACGCGGTGACCGTCGACGCCCCGGAAGGGGTGACGTCGAACTCCCACTCCTGATGGCCTGCGCCGATTCCCGGCAGGCGGACCAGGCAGCGTGGCACGACGGCCGTGCCCCCGTCCTCGGACAGGCCGAGGGTGAGGACGGCGTGCAGCCGTCCGGTGCTCTGCATGGTGCCCAGAATCCCCAGGTCGAGGTCGAGATCGCCCAGTCGGAACCGCCAGTCCGGCAACTGCACGTCCAGGACGACGGCGCTCACGTCCACTCCCCGGGTATCACCGAGGAACCGCAGGACGCAGGGCAGGTCGGCGCCATGGCCGGCCAGGGTCAACCGGCCGGTGACGGTCAGCGCTTCGAGGTCCACGTCGGGGTCACGGACAGTCAGCGAGTCCGTGAAGAGGTAGTCGTCGAAGAGTTCCAGCGCGTTCTCGTGCACCAACTGCTGCGGAGTGAGCGTCAATTCTCCTTCTGCTTCACCGAGGATCGTTCGGGCCTGCGCCATCGACAGGGACACCACTTCGCCTTTCGCTTCTGCGTACTCTTCCGCGCCCTGCACGGCCGTCAACGGGCCCATTGGGGGACGATCGGGGTCACCTCTGCCGGAGTGCCGAAGGGATGGCCGGGGCTCGCCTGCCCCTGATCCGGCCAGAACTCCTTCTCCCCGCGCCACCCCCGGGGAGCGGTGAACTTCCCGGATCCGGGGGTCCAGGGCGCTTCGTCAAGTTTCGTCCAATATCCGACAAGCCCTGTCCAGCGGGCCGCTTCGTCCTCGAACGGGTTGTACCGGAAGTCCTTGTCGAATCCCGGGAATCCCTTTCTCCGGTCCCGCTCGTGCTTGATGAAGTCCGTTGCCGAGGACCACGCGTGCTGCTTGACCGGGAGACGGCCGTCGGGCCGTTCGGAGAAGGTGAAGCGCAGAGTGATGTCCACCTGGTACGCCTGAAGGATCCGCTGCGGGGGGATGTGCCACGGCGCGTCCCACTCGGTGGCTTCCTTCACCAGTTTCCGGGCCCGACCCCCGGAGTGGCGAATCCGTCCGGGATCGAGCACATTGCCTTCCATGCTGACCAAGTACCTGGACGGCTTGATCACGTACAGCCACTTCTTCAAGTAGGTGCCGTCCCGGTCCTCGGCCAGCTCCCGCGCTATCCTCCGCAGCCTGGAGAACTCCGTCTCGTTCCCGTACCCCTTCTTCACGAGCTCCTGGACGGCCAGTCCGGCGTTGAGGTCGGTTTCCCTCATCTCCTTGAGCAGCGGGCCGAGCTCCCATCGGACGAACATCTTCATGGCGGTGTCGATGTCCCGTGCCACACTGACGAATCCGCTCTTTTTGCTGAAGTGCTTCCAGTCCGCGAGGTGGCCCGGGATGTCGTAGTACGTGTCCCAGCCCGTGAATCCGTCCTTGAATATCTCCTCCGGGCCCCGGCTGTCGATCCGGTACACCCAGTCCGGCACCCTCTTCAGCACGTACGGGAAAATGGGGAGCAGCTTCTTCTGACTGCCGTTCGGCATCTGTGATCCTGATTCGGGAAGAAGGTGAACAGATTCGCTTCGGGGAGCGGGACGAACCGGTGGACCGATTCCTCGCCGGGAGTCAGGCGGAGAGGCCCGCCGTCGGCGACGGCTGAGGACCGGCGGTCCATGAATCGACGGAGGTGAAGGTGAACCGGTCCTTCTCCTCCGCCTCGGCGGCGGACGCCCCTTCCGCCGACGGGTCCGCCAGCAGCACCGCGGCGTGGGCGTGTCCGGTGGCCGAGCCACCCTCCGAGGCGGACGGGTTGTGCTCCCGCACGAGGGTGTACCGGTGGTTCCCTTCCGGGCCCCAGGGCCACCCGTAGGCGCCGTCGGCCGAGGGATGGCCGAGCACGAGCATCTGCCCCCGGGATGCGAGGGGACGACCTGCGTGGCCGTCCGCGGCATCGGCCGGGAACGCCTCCGCCTGAAGGCCGGTCGCGACGGATCCCGGAACATCGCCGAGGAAGACGACGCGCAGGGAACCGTAAACCAGCAGGAGGACGCACCCGTTCGCGTCCGCGTCGGACGATCCCGTATTGCCGGTCGAGTTCGCCGCGAGCACATAGAGGCGCATCCCCGCGAAAGAGACGACCGGTGTGCTCAGCCCCCGGAAGGACGGGGGAAAAGTGCGCGCGCTATTGCCGACCAGCCACCGGTGAAGTTCTCCTCCTCCTTGGAGGCCGGCGTACTGCCGCAGGTCTCCACCGCAGGAAACCTGCCCGATCTCCAGCCCCCGGGTCACCGGGAGCAAGGCGTTGCAATGGGAGGAGTCGGGGTGCGTGAGGAACACGTGATCGATGCGTTTGCGCCCGGCGAGGGCCCGCAGCACGGTGGCCCGCATCTTCTCGGCGGTCTCCTGCGTCCCGCGGGAACTTCCGCAGTCGATCATCACGGTAGGCGGTGCACCGGCGTGCTGGTCGCCCGATTCCGGGAAGGTGATGACGGCGCAGGTCGTGTCCTTGGCGTCCGTGAGCACGATCTTGGCCGGCTTACGGGCGGGGTTTCCATCCATCAGCGGCCCGTGATGGGGGCTCAAGTTGTTCTCCTTCGGGGGCACACGGTCGGGGTGGGGCCGGATTTCTCGGGCAGGGGACAGGAGGCGCGCAGGGCTGTGCGCGGGGCGCGGAGTTACGGGGCCGCTCCTCGGCCGGGCACGGCGTGGCGCACGCTGTGCCCGGCCGACGGGCTCACGCGGGGAACACGTGGTTTCCCCAGGTGATGGTGACCTTCGCGGCTTCGGTGTTGCTCACGTCGGAGGAGATGAGCGTGGCCTTGCCGGCGTTGAAGTAGCTGTCGCCGCCGGCACCGCCGTGGCCGCCCCGGCCGCCGGCACCTCCGCCGCCACCGCCGCCCGCACCGCCTCCGGAGTGCCCGAAAATTTTGGCGCCCCCACCCCAGCTTCCGCCGCCACCGCCGCCGCCACCGAAACCGGCCTGCCCCGTGCCTCCGTCGGCTGCCCGGGCCTGCGCGCTCCCGTTGGCACCGGAACGGCCTCCCCGGCCACCGGCGCCACCGGAGCCACCCGAGCCACCGGCGCCGCCGGGGGCGTAGCCCGATGTCCCGGATCCCCCGGCACCACCCTGCTGTCCGCTTCCGTTGCTTCCATTGCCGGCGTCGGCTTCCCCGGTGCTGCCTTTGCCGCCGCTGGAGGCCGTTCCCCCGCCTCCTCCGCTTCCGCCGAGACCAGGGTTGTACGCGCCCCACTTCCAGCCGTTGCCGCCGCGTTCGCCACCGTCGCCGTCGCTTCCGGCCGACCCCGGGCTGCCCGGTCGGCCGGAAGCGACGGGAGCGTCGGCGGCGGTGATGTCCCCGGCGTCCCCACCGGCGCCACCCCGGCCCCCCTTCCCTCCGGAACCACCGGAACCGCCGTGTGCGAAGCCGTCGTTCGTGCCCTGGCCGCCGTCGCCGCCTGCCCCTCCGGTGCTGCCCCAGCTGCCCGCCGCGCCCGCGTCCCCGCCGCTCCCCGCCCCCGCGATCAGCGTGTCGCGGTGGAAGACCTGCGCCGAGGCCGCCGTTCCTCCGTCGCGGGCGACGCGGACGCCGATGACGTCCCCGGGAGTGACGTAGAGCAGGGCTCGGATGCCGGCACCCTTGCCTCCGCGCACCCCGTCGGCATCATTGCCCCCGGCGCCCTGGAGGTGCAGCGAGAGGATGGTGACGTGGTCGGGGACGATGAACGTCTTTTGTGTCTCCGTGCCGTCATAGGTGAAGTCCTGGCTGTGACCCTCAGGGTTGCGGATCCTCAGGCGTCCGCCGACCGTGATGTTTCCCATGACCCTGAGGCGCGCGCCGGTGGTGATTTCGCCTGTCATGCCGGCTTCCCCCGCAACGGCGTGCCCTTGGGGTCGAGGAACTGCGCGTCGGTCGTGACGTCGCCGGTGACGGTCATGTCCTTCCGCACGACGAGGCCGTCGCCCACGGTGAGCGTGCCGTCCACGCCGTACAGGGTGCCGAAGACGTGGCACTCCTGATTCACCCGCACCGCACCCTCGATGGTGAGGAGCTCGTGCCCGTCCCCGTTCTTCTCGCCGTTCGCCTTGATGCTCTTGACGGTCAGACTGGGGAAAGCGGGCTCCTCGACGGCGACGGTCGTCGAGAGGTGATGTGTGATCGTCTCGCCGGAGCGCTTCAGCGTCACCTGGACGAGGAAGTGGGTGTCGCGGGTGAGGGTCCGGACGGGGAACTCCCACTTCTCTCGGCCACTCGGCAGTTCGCTGGAACTGCCGTCGTAGTGGACCACGCAAGTGGCATCGGGCGGTGCCGTCCAGGTGAGGACGGCACCCTGGCCCCGCTTGAGCAGGGTGACAGGGGTGGAGCCGGGGTTGCCGTTGACGTCGGCAAGGCGGACGACGAGATCGCCGACCACGTCGGGCGTGAGGGCCTCGGCCGGCGGGTACTTGGCGAGCGGGAGGGTCACCTGGTGGGTCTCCCAGGTCCGGCCGTTGTCGACGCTCACGGTCTCCCGGATGCGCAGCAGGGCCGTGCCCGCGAGGGCGTTGGCCTTGAAGTCCTTGAGGCGCAGGAGGAGTCCGTGCGTGGTGAGGGAGACGGACTCGCCGGTGGCGGGGCGGACCGTGACGGGTGTGCCGCCCGGGGCGAAGGCCGCCATGTCGTCCTGGGGCAGGGTGAGGAGGACCCCGCTCTCGATCTCGTCAGTGGTCCACTGGTCACTCGGTTCGACGGTGGCGACGACGCGATGGCCGGCGGGTACGAGGTCCTGGGCGAGGTCGCCGGTGGGGAGCACGAGGAGGATCTGCTTGCACAGGACGGCCTCGGTGCCCGAGTTGGACACGACGACGTCGATGTGGGCCGGCCGGCCGGTGGCCAGCGGTGCCGGGACGGTGGCCAGGCTGTAGGTCAGGCGGCTGGTGCCGCCGAGGTGGGTGCTCATGGTGGTGTTTCCTTGGATGCTTGCGGGAGTTACTCGGATGTGGCGGCGCCGGATGTGGCGGCGTCGCCCTGCGGGAGCGGGCCGCGGGAGGTGAGCAGGCCGGAGCGGAGCACGGGGGCCCGGCCGTCCCACCGCGGGGTGGTGCTCGCGGCCGAGGTGGCGAAGCGGGCCCAGGTGCCGTCGGTGGCGCGCTCCGCCCATGTCCACGTCTGGTCGTCGACGGTGCGCACCGGCAGTGCGACGGTGTCCTCCGGGAGGGCGGTCGCCGGGGTGAGCAGCGGCCCGGTGCGCAGGACGGTGCGCATGCGGTTCAGCGGTCCGTCGGTGAAGCGGTGCGGGATCTCCAGCGTCGTGGTGGGCAGCAGGTTGGTGGTGGCGTGCACGGGGGCGTGCGGGTCGACCAGCAGAGTCAGGTGCTGGGGTGTGCCGGCCGTGACGCGCAGGTGGGTTCCGTCGCCGATGGCGGCGATGCGCGGATGCACGTCGGACGGCGCGACCACGGTGCGCAGCACGCCGGGGTCGGTGTCGGCGAAGTAGCCCACCAGCCCGTCGCCGATGCGCCGTCGCTCGCCCAGGCGCACCGGCCAGGAGTAGCCGGTGAACTCGGGGTGCGGCGGGTCGTGGTCGAAGATGTGCTGCCAGCCCGGGTCCGTGGGCGGCGGTCCGTCCAGGTCCAGGTGGACGCGGCAGCGGACGAGCGCCAGCGGACGTCCGGCGAGCGCGGCCGAGGCGGCGCCCGCGGTGGGCACGATGTCCACCAGCGAGGTCTCCAGGAGATCCATCGCGGCGGGCATCGGGCTGCCGTCCCCACCGGTGCCCTGGAGCCAGGTGACGAGTGCGTGCAGGTGGGGGAAGGCCGTGCGCAGGGTGTCGAGGCCGGCGGGAGCGTCACCGGGCAGCGGCGTCCACACCACTTCCCTGGACGGCCGGCCGATCCGGTACGCCCAGCGCAGCAGGCCCAGGGCGGTGCCGTCGGGCGCGTACACCGTGAGAGAGCCGTCGACCAGGTTGGGGACGATCCAGCCGGCGAGCGGGCTGCCGTCGTCCAGGTGCGCGGCCGGGTGCGCGCCGCGGTCGGCGTCCATGAGGTCCAGCCCCAGGCGCGCGGCCTGCGGCAGGCGCGGCGGCAGCTGGACGACGTGCTCCGGGGCCGTGCCCAGGGCATCGGCGACGTGCTGCGGGCGCAGTGCGTCGGCGACCACGGGGTGGCGGAGGCTGCTCGCCCCGCCGGTGCCCGCCGGGGTGATGACGTCCAGGGCGCGCCCGAAGGAGTCCACCAGGGTCAGCCGCAGGAAGCGGAACTGGCCCGCGCGCAGCTGCTGGAAGCCGGAGTCCGGCCAGCCTTCGAACGGCACGGGCAGGGGGCCCGGGTCGGGGCTGGTGCGGTAGGCGTCACCGATCAGCTCCGCCAGCTCCGGCGGTGCGCCCAGCGGCGGGACGCCCTGGCCGGGGTCCTGGCCGATGAGCATGTCGCGCAGCCCCGCCAGCGAGCTGGACAGCACGTCCCCGCGGGTCACCCGGTCGGCCAGTGCATCGCAGTACGGGGCGAGTTCGGGGTCCTCGGGCGCGTACTGCCGGAGCTGGTCGGCCAGGCTCCGCGGCAGGTGGTCGCTGAGCAGTGTCCGGCCGGTGTAGGTGCGCGCGGCCTCGGGGCGGGGCCGCGGGCAGGTGTAGCGGTCGCCGTCGAACTCCCACTGGTCGTGGGGGAGGGGGTGGTACTCGACCTCCCAGAGCAGGTGGAGGGGGTGCCACGGCTGTTCCCAGGGTTCGCCGCCGAAGGCCGGGGCGGTGCCGGTGCGCGGAGTCGCCGCTCCCGTGTCCGCCGGGCCGCCCGTCGGACGCAACTGCACGGCGGCGCCGTTCGGGTCGAGCAGGAACGCCTCGCGCAGCAGGGCTCGGGCGGAACCCGGCATGGCGGAATGCTCGCCCGCGCCGAGGCCGAGCGTGTTGCACGCGAGGTCCGGCCGTTCCGCCGTGAGCACCCCGTCGGTGCCTTGCAGGTGAACGGAAGTCACGATCTGGTCGCCGAACCGGCAGGGCACCGTCGTGTCGTCCGAGACGGGCAGGGCGCCGGCGCCCTGCAGGACGACGGCGGGGTCCAGAGCCCGCTGGAAGGGGGCAGGGGCCACGCGCTTGAGGTCCCAGCCGGTGGGCAGGCCGTGCTCCTCGGCGTACCGGCGGACCGATTCCGCCAGTTGTGCGGGCGTGTCTCCGGCGGGGAGGGCGGCCCGCAGGCGTTCGACCGCCTCCCGGTCGGCGCGTACGCGCGCTGCGAGGCTGCCCTCGCGCCCGGCGTCGAGCTCCTGCGTCAGCTGCTGGTGGTGATAGCCGCGCGGCAGTACGGGCAGACCCTGGAGGCGCCACATGCCGTACAGCCGCCGGCGCAACCCGGCCAGTTCGCGGTCCGCCCGGTCATAGGCGTGCTGCGCGGCGTTCAAGGCGGCCTCGACGGACCGGGCCCGGCGCTCGTCCTCGGGGGAAGCGGGCTCGTCCGAGGTGCTGGGCGGTACCGCGTGCCAGGCGTACGAGGCGGTGCCCTCGCCGAAGCCTGCGCCGAGCAGGATGTCGGCGAGGCGGTGCGTATTGTCCGGGTCGTTCGCCCGGGTGAGAGTGTTGGACTGGAGCTGGTCGAACAGCGCCGGCGCGAGGGCGAGGGCCGGGGTGGCGGCCGCCTTGTTCGTGGTCAGGGCGGTGAAGGCGGACCGGGCGCTGTCGGCGACGGACACCGTCGGGTCGGGCCGCTCCTCACCCGAGGGGTCGTAGTGGGGCAGCACGCCGTGGACGCGGCCGGTGTAGACGGTACGGGCGTCCGCGGGCGGGGTGCGGTCCGTCTGCCAGCCCAGGGAGCTTTCCAGCGCCTCGCGTACCTTCGGGTCGGCGAGCGGGTCGTCGGAGCCCGTCGCGTGCCAGCCGATGACCTGGTAGCCCAGGCGGTCGAACTGGCGGGGCAGTTGCGCCAGGGGGTCGTGGAAGGAGAAGACGTCCTGGCAGTGCGGCTGGAACGCGGCGAACGCCAGGGACCCCGGGCCGGTCGCGGTGAGGAAGGTGGGCCGGTCCGCCGCGGATTCCGTCCACTGCGCGGCCTCGGTGTGGCGTCCGATCCGGGTCGGTGTGACGTGACCCCGGCCGGGGCGCAGATAGGGCACGGTGCCCGTGCGCTTGTCGAGGAAGTCGCTCTCGACGACCCACGCGGCGGTGGCGTACTCGCCTGCGGCCGCGAAGGCGTGCCGGACGACCAGCCAGCGGTTCGGCGCGGGCGGAAGCGTGACCTCGCCACCGGGCGTGGTCGCCCGGCGCAGCGCCGCAGGAAGCTCCCAGTGCAGGTGGACGCCGTCGTGGCCCGCCTCCTGGGAGAACTCCGTGTCCGTGCTCGCGTAGGGCGACGGCTCCGGGGACCGGTGAACGCCGAGCAGGTGGTAGTTGGGCACCCAGCGGAGGAAGGTGTCCCTGGCCCGCACCTGGTCGTTGACGACCAGGGCCCGGAGCCTTACGGGGACCAGGAGGTCGGTGTTCATCGGGTGGTTCCTTCGAAGGAGAGGGTCAGCTGCTCGGGGGCGCGCACCAGCTGCACGGCGAATTCCGCCGGGGAGAGCGGGGACCGGGGCTTGACGTCCTCGGCGAGGCGGGCTGCGAGCCTGCCGATGTCCAGTACGCGCGCCCCGGCGGGTGTGGTGACGGTCAGGGCCGGGTCCGTGCCGACGGGCACCGAGCGCCCGAGGGGGCGGCCGACCTCGCCGGGGGCCAGGCTGCGCAGGGCCACGTTCCCCTGGTCGTCCACGCCGAAGTGCAGCCCCTGGTGCGGTTCGCTGATCGTCAGGCGGTCGGGCATGCGGTCGAAGAGCATCAGCAGGACGTCGCCGCCCAGGGGCTCGCGGCGGATCACCGTGACCGGGGTGGTCCCTGATGCGGCGCGGGCCTCGACGCGCAGCGTCGGCCAGCCCGGGACGAGGGCCGAGCGGAGCAGCAGACCGGCGGCCGGCACGGACCCCTGGCCGTCGAGCAGGTCGTCCAGCTCGGCGTCGGTCGTGGCATCGGCACCGGGGTGCCGGTCCAGGCTGCGCGCGCCGTCGAGGAGGGCATCGAGCCAGCCGCGGTCGACGTGGAACAGGCGCAGGCTCTCGGGCGGCAGCATCCGCCGGTCCGGTACGAGGCAGTCGAACGGCACTCCGCTGAGCGTGCGCAGCCTGGCCAGCCATGCCGCCGTCTCCCGTGCGTCCGACGACGGCGGCGGCGGCGCTGCGGAGCGCTGCGGGGCGTGGAGACGGTAGGCGGCAGGGGCCGCGGGTACGGTCCGGGGGCGCGGCACGGCATCGTCATCGCCGGGGGTGCCGAAGGACGCGGCCAGCGCGTCGAGGGCGTCGCCGCGCAGCAGCTCCTCGAACTGCTCGCGCGGCGTCGGGGCGGCCGCGCGGGCGGCTGCGCGGGGGGCCGGTCCGGACGGTCCGGCGGACGGGGCGCTGTGAGAGAGCTGCCGACGGTACGTCGTGTACTGGCGCTCGGTCGCCCGGCGCAGCCTGCCCTGGTGACGCAGGCGGACCAGGGTCGTGGCGAAGCCGGGGTCGGCCAGGGCCAGGGCACGGCCCACGTTCCAGGCGCAGGCGTATCCGGTGGCGAAGGTGCCGGTGCGGGGTTCGTGGAGCAACAGCCCGTCGGCGTCGGGGAAGTGGCCGTGCTCCGGGCGGGGCAGCCCGGGTGCGACGCGAGGGAGGAACGGGCCGCTGTACCAGGCGAGGGCGCGCTCGCCCGACTCGGTGATGTGGGTCATCGGGACCATGCCCTGCTCCAGCAGGGTGCCCAGCTCGTCCGGCAGCCCGCTGCCCGCGGCGGGGGCCGGACGCAGCGGGGCCGCGCTGTGCTCGCCGTTCCCCGGGGCGAAGCGCCCGGCCAGCCGGCCGAAGCCGTCCCCGGATTCGGGGCAGGAGGTGAACGTCCAGCTGTGCAGGGACACCAGGCGTACGGGCTTGTCGCCGGCCTGCGCTCCGGGCGGTACGTGGCCCTCCAGCGAGACCAGGTGGGCCGCATACCGCCCCTGGCCCGTACCCGGGAACCGGCCGGTGGTGATGACCGCGTGCATGTCCTGGCTCCGCCGCCCGTCGTGGCCTTCCGCGGGCGCGGCGTCCTCTCCGCCCGAGCGGACGTGGGCGAGGAACGCGAGGTCGGACGGCTCCGGGAGCAGCTGCGCCAGCAGGACCCGCGGTACGTCGATGACCTGGCAGGGGGTGTCGAGCAGGGCGTGGTCGACGGCGTCCGGGTCCAGGGCGGGCCCGGACACCGCGGTGTCGCCGTCGAGGAGTGCGCGTACGGTCACCGAGGCGGTGGTGCCCAGCGCGTTGGGATCGCCGGGCAGCTCGCCCTCGCCGAACAGCAGCAGAGCCAGCCAGGGGGCCCGGGCGGGGCTCCCGACACCGCCGGTGAAGGGTTCGCGCTCCCACGGCAGGGCCGCCGGGTTGAGCGTGATGTGCGGAAGCAGGCCGTCGAAGGGGCCCTGGCTGTACGCGGCCGGGTACACGGCGTGCACCCACGAGGGGTCGAGGCGGAACTGCGCGGCCCGTACGTCGACGATCTGTTCCACCGGGTCGAGGCGGGCTCCCGGCAGGTCCTCGGCGGGGAGCTGCTGGTCGACGGTGATCCGGTAGCGGCCGGCCTCGATGCCGGGCAGCAGATGGTCGTGGAAGGTGACGGGGGTGTCGTCCGCCGGTGCGGACTGCTCGGTCGGGTGCGTGGTCATGAGGTCCTCACGAGTGGGCGAGTCGCAGGGGCGCGGAGGAGAAGGCCGCTTCGCGGGCGTAGCGGTCGAGCTCCGGGGCGGCGTCGAGCGCGTAGCCGGCGGCGGACAGGGCGTCGAGAGCGGCGCGCCGCAGCGCGGTCTGCTCGGGCGTGCCGACCCGCAGCGCGCCGGTGCCGGCGCTCTCCTCCGGCTCCCCGCGGACCCCGGAAGGGTCTGCGCCCGGGTTGAGCGGCAGGATTCCGCCGGGCAGCGGGGCGTGGTCGAGACGGCCGCTCCGGCTGGACGCGGCCGCCTCGGGCAGGCGCGGGGCCGGTACGTCGATGCGCGCTCCGCTGACCAGGCCCTGGACGAAGGGGTCCGTCTTCAGTGCGTCGTCGGCCTTCCCCGCGCCCCACAGCGCCGTCGGCTGCGGGGCGCGCTGCGCGGTGACCGTCCAGTCCTGGAAGCGGTCGGCGGGCAGCTGCCGCCAGCCGCCGTCGGGTGTTTCCTCCTCGACCGTGACCGAGAGCGTGACGTCGAGGCCGGCCTTGGCCATCGGGCGGATGTGGACCTTGGCGGGGCTGTCCCCCGTCCTGGCCACTCCGTTGACCTTCAGTGCCGATGCGGGGAACGCGGTGCCGACGGTGAAGGCGAAGCCGTCGGCGGTGGCCGTCCACACGCCGGAGCCGTCGCCGGACGGCCCGGCCTGTGGTGCCTGAGCGGCGTGGTCGGGGTGGAGGCCGTCGACGGGGGCGAGCGTCAGCGGGCGCTGCGGCAGCAGCGTGCGGAACTGGTCCCAGCCGATGGGCGCGGGCCCGGTCCTGGGCTCGCCGAAGTCGATCGGGATGGAGATGCCGAGGACCTTCACGTGCGCGGTGCCGCCGAACGGCGGGCCCCACACCGACAGCCGTGCGCCCAGCGACGCCTCGCCGCTCCAGCCGAACAGCAGCCACACCTGGGCGGTGACCTCCGCCCACACATCCACCTCGTAGTGGAACGGCGCCCACTGCACCAGGGCGTCGAACCCGACGTCGACCCGGGCCTTGGCCCACGCGCCGTCGTACCGCAGGTCCAGCCGGCCCCCGGCCATCGCGGCCGAGGGGGTGAGGGCGAAGTAGCTGGTGCCCTTCACCGTCAGCTCGGAGCCGGAGGTCCAGTTGACGCCGACCGGCTCCGCCTTCGGATAGTGGGCGGGCGCGGCATAGTGCGGGTGATAGCCGCCGAGAGTGAAGACGAAGTCGCCGGGATGGTCGCTGTTCCCGAACCACAGGCGCAGTGCCGCCCCGCCGGTCAGGTGCACGGAGCGGTCGAGCAGGAAGCTGTCGGGGGCGAGCCGGGCGTCGACGGCCAGCATGTCCGCGGAGCGCCGGTAGACCGCGGAGATGTCCAGTTCGACACTTGCGTACGGCTCTCCCATCTTCTTCTCCGGGTCGGGGAACTGGGCCTTGGCCGAGCCCAGCAGCCCCACCACCAGGTCGTCCGGGCCGAATTCGGCGAATGCCAGGGCCTTGCAGTGGACGATTTCGAAGACGTCCGCGTTCAGCCCGAGGGCCAGCCATATCCGGCCCTCGTCGGGGGTCACCCAGGCGGGGGCGTCGTCGGTCCCCTCGGTCAGCTCCTTGAGCACGTCCAGGGGTTCGGGCGGCGTGCCGTCCCCGCCTGCCTCGGCGAGCCCGCGCAGCAGGGGGAAGCCGGCGACCTGGTCGATGGCGGGCACTCGCAGAGCGCTGTTGTAGCCGAAGCCCGCCTTCACCGCGGTGACCCTGAAGGCCGGAGGACCGCCGAATGCGGCCCCCAACTCCGCGTACAGGAAAAGCGAATGGGTTCCGCTCTTGAGGTGCTCGTAGGCGCCGATCGCCCCGAAGCTTGCGCTCGGAGTCTTGATCAGGGCGCTGCCCTCGATCAGCCGGTCGTAGGGCGAGTCGGGGGTGACCGGCTTGTTCACGAACGCGCCGGATATCTCCAGCGGAGGCTTGCGGAAGGACAGACTCAGCCCGTCGAGCCGGCCGGAGGGCGTGAAGTCCTTGCCGTCCAGGGGAATGCCCAGCCCCAGCCCGTCCACGCCGAGTTCCAAGGGGCCGGCGTGCACCGCGGCGTCGCAGAGGACCCAGATCTTCTCGTCCTGGTAGCTCGCACCCAGGCGCCGCAGGAGCAGCGGGCCGAAGGAGCGGTCGAGGGTGACCCATGCGGCGGCGGGAGCCGACGGGGCGGCGGGTGCTGCCGGGCCGGCGGGTGCGGCCGGGGCGTCGGATGCGGCCGGTGCCGCCCACGGCCCGGCGGTCGGTGCGGCGTTGAGCAGCTTCGGGGCGGTGGCTTCCTGCTCGTGGCCCTCGGTGGGTTTCGCGCCGGAGAGACGGAACATCAGAGGGGTGCGCTTTTCGCCTCCCCACTCGTAGTCCAGGGCCACCAGAGCGCGCCCGCGGGTCTCCTCGGGAAACGTCGGGTGGGCGCCGTCCAGGCGGGAAATCTGTTCGTTGAGTGCTTTCACCTGATCGGCGGTGAGGGCCTCGGAGGCGATGACGGCTTTCACACCGGTGATGCCGAGGTCATGGTCAGGGGAGATGCGGTCGCCGACCAGGGGGAGGTCGCTGAGTTTTGCGGCGAGTCGCGCATCGACGAGCAGGGCGAACAAGAGGCACCTTCCGGGCCGGGAACGGGGAAACGGAGGGGAGTCGAAAGGAGAGATTGCTGCGCTCGGGAAACCTGGAAGGTTTCTCGTCCCGGGGGCAGAAGCCGTCCGGCACCAGGCCGATTTACTCGGTGAGTTCGGCCCCGCCGTTTCCCCTCCTCGATATTTCTTCCGTTGGTTACGGCACGCCGCCCGGCGGGCGGGAGCCGGGCGGCATGGCCGAGCGATGCGAGTCGCCGGCCGCGCGGTGGACTCTCAATTGTGTTTAAGAATCAACCGAATTGTTTTGTTCAATAGTTGACTGAATGTCGGCGGCCGACTGCGCGCCACGCAGGCGATGACGTAACCCTCTTAAATCTACGCATACACGTGATCCGCAAGCCAATTGACGGCGTGTGGTGTGCTTCACATCCACTCGTCGATCTCGCTCCGGAATCGGTTCGGCGGCAAAGTCGAAGCCGGATGTCAAGTCGGCGGCGGGTCAACGTTTTCCGCCTGTCCGCAGTTCCGTCGCATGGTTGCGTCACTCGACACAATCGACAGACTTGGTCGAGTGACAATGTCGCCTGTACGTTGGTCTGGAAGCGACCGATGACGCGGAACGAAAGGCATGCCGATGACTCATGCGTCCGTTGCCATGGCCCAGTCGATACCCGAGCGCCGGGCCCTGCCCCTGATCGGCCACGCCCTCGGCCTGCCCCGTGGCGCCGACGGGCTCGTCCACCTGATGAAGGAGGTCAAGGAGCTGGGGCCGGTCTTCCGGCTACGCGTCTTCGGATCCGAGATCACCGTCGTCGCCGGTCTGGATCTGGTGACGGAGCTGTCGGACGAGACCAGGTTCCGCAAGAGCGTGAACCGGGACCTGCTCGAGGTCCGCGAGATCGCCGGGGACGGTCTGTTCACCGCCTTCGGCCACGAGCCGAACTGGCGCAAGGCGCACGACATCCTGATGCCGGCCTTTTCGCTCGGCGCGATGCGCGACTATCACGCGACCATGCTCCGGGTCGCCCGCTCCCTGATCGCCAAGTGGGACCGGGCCGGGGCGGACCGGCCCGTGGACGTCCCCGAGGACATGACCCGGCTGACCTTCGACACGATCGGGCTGTGCGGCTTCGGCTTCGACTTCGAGTCGTTCCGCCGCGACGGCGCGCACCCGTTCGTCGACGCGATGGCACGCGCGCTGGCCTTCACCCAGGACAAGGTCGAGTCCATGCCGGGTTCGGAACTGTTCAAGCGCAAGCAGGCCGAGCAGTTCCGCCAGGACACCGAGCTGATGACGGATCTCGTCGACGAGGTCGTCCGGCAGCGCAGGGCGTCGGGCGACACGAGCACGGACGACCTGCTGGGCCGGATGCTGCACACCCGGGACGCGGTGACGGGCGAGCCGCTGGACGACACGAACGTGCGCAACCAGGTCATCACGTTCCTCATCGCCGGGCACGAGACCACCAGCGGTGCCCTGTCCTTCGCCCTGTACTACTTGACCAAGCACCCCGAGGTGCTCGCGCGGGCTCAGGCCGAGGTGGACGCCTTGTGGGGGGACGAGGACGCCCCGGATCCCGGCTACGGGGACATCGGCAAGCTGACCTACATCCGCCAAGTGCTCAACGAGAGCCTGCGGCTGTGGCCGACCGCGCCCGGCTTCGCCGTGGAGCCCGTCGAGGACACCGTCATCGGCGGCAAATACGCCGTGCGCAAGGGGGAGGCGCTGACGGTGCTCACCCCGGCCCTGCACCGCGACCCCGCCTGGGGTGAGAACGTCGAGCTGTTCGACCCCGAGCGCTTCACGCAGGCGCAGGAAGAGAAGCGCTCCGTTCACCTCTTCAAGCCGTTCGGCAACGGTGAACGTGCCTGCATAGGACGCCAGTTCGCCCTGCATGAAGCCACCCTGCTGCTCGGTCTGCTGGTGCACCGCTACCGGCTGATCGACCACACCGACTACCAACTGAAGATCAAGCAGTCGCTCACCATCAAGCCCGACGGGTTCACCCTCGGGCTGGCCCGGCGCGCCGGTGGCGAGCGCCGGCTGCCCGCCGTTGCCGCGAGCAACACCCCCGCCTGCCAGGACGGATCCGCGGGCCGACGGGCCGGCGGCACCGTGCTGACCCTTCTGCACGGCTCCAATCTGGGCACCTGCGCGGGCATCGCCCGCGACCTGGCGGCGGACGGCGACGCGTACGGGTTCGCCCCGTCCGTGGCGCCCCTCGACGACTACGTCGGCAAGCTGCGTTCCGCCGAGGGCCCGGTGGTGATCGTGGCCGCCTCCTACAACGGCAAGCCCACCGATGACGCGGCCGAGTTCGTCGCGTCGCTGGAGGGCCTCGAGCACGGCTCGCTGGATGGCGTCCGGTACGCCATGCTCGGTGTCGGCGACCGCACCTGGGCGGCCACCTATCAGCGTGTCCCCTCCCTCATCGACGAGCGCCTGGCCGCGGCCGGTGCCACGCCACTGCTGGAGCGAGGCATGGCCGACGCCTCCGGAGACTTCGCGGGCACGGTGGACCGCTGGACGGGCGACCTGTGGACCGCCTTGCTGGAGCGCTACGGCGACGCGGTGGCCGGGACAGCGGTCGGGACAGGGGCCGGGACGGCTCCGGCCGTGGAGCCGGAGGAGAGCCGGGGCCTGTACGAGATCCAGGACACCACCGGCTCGGTCATCGACGCACTCGCGGAACGGCACGGAGTCGAGCCGATGGAGGTGCTGGAGGCGTACGAACTCGTCGACACGGCCCACGAGCTCGGCCGCCCCAAGCGCTTCCTGAAGCTGCGGCTGCCCGACGGCGTCACCTACCGCACTGCCGACCACCTGGCCGTCCTGCCCGGCAACCCGGAGGCTCTCGTCCAGCGGGTCGCCGACCGCTTCGGCCTCGACCTGGACCGTACCGTCCGCCTGCGGGCACGCCGCCGCAGCCGGAACACCCTGCCCGTCGACCGCCCGCTGACCCTGCGCCGGCTCCTGACGGACTTCGTGGAACTGCAGGACCCCGCCACCCGGGAGCACGTCGCCGTGCTCGCCGAGCACACCGCATGCCCGCCCGAGAAGCAGCCCCTGGCCGCACTGGCCGCTGCGGACCCCGAGACCTTCCGCGAGCAGGTGACAGCCGCCGGACGCAGTGTCCTGGACCTGCTGGAGGACCACCGCGCCTGCGAGCTGACCTTCGAACGCTTCCTGGAGCTGCTGCCGGTCCTGCGCCCGCGCCACTACTCGATCTCTTCCTCCGCCGCGGCCTCTCCCGGCGAGGTGGACCTGATGGTGTCGCTGCTCGCGGCCCCGCACCGCGGCGGCGAGGGCACCTTCCGCGGCATCGCCTCGCACTACGTCCGGACCGTGACGGCCGGCGACACCCTCCCAGCACGGGTGCTGCCCTGCAGCGACTCCTTCCGCCTCCCCGAGGACCCGGCGGTGCCGGTCATCCTGGTCAGTGCGGGAACCGGGCTGGCACCCTTCCGCGGCGCCGTCCTCGACCGGCTGCACGCCCGGTCGACCGGAACGCTGCTGTGCTACTTCGGCTGCGACCACCCCGACGTCGACTACCTCCACCGAGAGGAGTTCGAAGGAGCCGAGGCGGCCGGGGCCGTCAGCATGCGCCCCACCTTCATGCACGCGCCCGCGGACGGCGTCCGATTCGTCCAGGACCGTATCGCGCGCGAGAGCGCTGAGGTCTGGGCCGTGCTGGAAGCCGGCGGCCGGGTCTACATCTGCGGCGACGGCCGCCGCATGGCCCCCGCGGTACGCGAGGCCTTCATGGCGATCTACCGCGACAACACCGGGGCGTCCGACGAGGAGGCCGCCGCCTGGCTGACCGCCCTCACCGAGTCCGGTCACTACGCCGAGGACGTCTGGGCCGGCTGACCACAGCTGCTACGGCAGGGCCACGGGCGCACAGCGTGCCCGTGGCCTCGGCCGTTGCGGCGATTCAGTCCGTCGGTACGTCCGCGAGGCTCAACTGTCCCGTGGCCAGAGCCGTGGTCGCGGAAACGAGGCCCCTCAGACCCAGGGTCTCGGCGGTCTCGTCCGGTGTGTAGAGGCGCTGTATCGTCAGCCCGTCGAAGCCGGCGAGGAAGAAACGAGCGATCGTCTCCGGGGGCTGGGCGAGCTCGCGTCCGGCGCGCTTCGCCGCCTCGCGCACCAGCTGTGCCGTCACTTCGATGACTCCGCGATAATGGGCCTGGCGGGCCTCACTCAGCCCGGGGGTACGCAGCGCCAGCAACGACAGCTCCGTGAGCAGGTGATAGCTGGTCGACTCCCCGCTCACCGAGCGCCACAGCGCGCCGGCCAGGGCGGCGATCGCCTCCTCGAAACCGGCGTCCTCGGGCACCGCCTGCTCGACCTGCGCGATCAGGTCCTCGGTCAGCCGGTCCATGACCGCCCGGTACAGGTCCTCCTTCGTGCCGAAGGTGTAGTGGACCGTGGCCTGTGCGACGCCGAGCTCGGCAGCGATGGCACGCGTGCTTCCGGCAGCCACGCCCTTCCTGGCCATGAGGTCGATGGCCGCCTTGATGAGCTGGGGGCGGCGCTCGACCGCGGAAACATGAGCCATATGCGGATTGTATCGACTTGGTCCTACGAACAAGTCGGCAGACCAAGTCAGCGCCGAGCCGTCACCTCAGCCGCGTACGGCGGGGGACGGATGCCGGCGCCTGCCGATTCACAGCCAGCCCAGCCGCGCCGCCTTCAGGCCCGCCTCGAAGCGGCTGCGGGCGCCGAGCTGGTCCATGAGGGAGGCCATCATGCGGCGGGTGGTGCGCGGTGAGAGGTGGAGTTGTCTGGCGGCGGACTCGTCCGTGTGCCCCTGGGCGATGCAGGCGAGCAGGGCGCGTTCGCGGTCGGACAGCGTGTGGTGGTGTGCGGCGCCGAGGGGAGCGGACCGTTCCCAGGTCTGCTCGAAGAGGGCGAGCAAGGGGGCCAGCAGGGCCGGGTCGGACAGGCACAGGGCACCTCTGCGGGTGTTGTCCGGGTCGAGGGGGATCAGCGCCGCCGCCCCGTCGACGAGGACCATCCGTGGCGGCAGGCTCGCCGCGGTGCGGAACTCGCCGCGCTGTTCGGTCAGCCACCGCGCGTAGTCCAGCGTCGCGGTGTCGTCGCGGACCCCGTCCAGGCCGATCGTGCGGATCGTCACCCCGCGCCCGAGGACGTGTGCGTCGTTGTGCCGCGCCGCCTGCAGGGCCGCCGCCGACTGGGGTCCGCCGGGCATGAACGTCAGCACCTCGCGGGCCGCGTCGAGGGCCACTCCCGAAGCCGCTGCTGCACCGAGTCCATGCCCTCCAGCCGCTCGACGCCGCTGCCGCGGGAGGAGTGGGCCCCCGTACCGGCGAGCATGCGGATGAACGAGGCGTGGCTCTCGGCTATCTGCCGCTGCCGCTCGATCAGTTCGTCGTGCTGCCGGGCCAGTAACTGCTGGATGCCCACGGCCGGCTCGACCGCCAGGAAACGGCCGGGCGCCTCGAAGGACTCCTGGATCAGCTGGAGCTCGAACAGTTTGTCCAGGCAGGCACGGACGCGGTCCGGGGAGGTGGACAGGCGGGCCGCGATCTCCTCGACTCCCAGGGCGGGGGACTCCAGCATCTCCCGGTAGACCGCCTCGTCCTTCGTCTCCAGGCCGAGCACTGTGAACATGAGTTCCCCTTTCCGTGCGGTGGGTGCCCCGTGCCGGACAGTCTGGGCTCAGCCGGTAACCAGTGAGTCAACGTCCGTCCGGGGCCGTTTCTGCTGCCCCGTGGCATAAACCGGCCTGGACGCTTTAGACCGGCCCGAACCGGTTCCCGGGCCCGTGGCCGGCCGAGCAGGATGGTGTCCGGCGGGACGGCGTGCAACGACCGGCCGCCCGACCGGCTCCAGCAGGAGCAGATGCCCGAACCGCTCGATCAGACAAGGCGCTTCCCATGGCAGTCCGTATCCGCACCCCCGCACCCCCGGCCGTCCGGGCCACCGCAGCCCGGCGGGCCGCGACCTCTCAGGCGGTGCGGCCGCTGTGATCTGGGACTGACGTACCCCCGGCGATGCGACTGACCGTCATCACTCTGTCCGCCACCGGGGCCGGCGCCCGCCAGGTACTCGACGGAGCGCAGGTGGCCGCCGTGCTGTGGGTGGCGGCAACCGCCGAGGACCGCTTGGAGCACATCAGCACGCGCTGTGCTCCCGGCCGTCTCCACCTGGGGATCTTCACCACTGCACGCTCCGAGGCCGCCGCGGAGGCCGCGGCCTCCGGCATCTGCCGACGCGCGCTGGCCATGTCCCCGCTCCTGCGCGACTGGAGCGTCCGCGCCGTCCGCACCACGTAGGGCCGGCATCCGCCCACCCGTAACGGCCCGCCGGTCACCGGCATGGGCATGCACGCCGCGCCGGTGCGCCGCCGTACCCCGGACCCGTACCACCCCCATCCCATGCAGAGAGGGATTCCCCATGACCAACCCCTTCGAAGGCGACGACGGCGAGTACCTGGTTCTGGTGAACGAGGAGAACCAGCACTCGCTCTGGCCCGCGGGCATCGACGTGCCCGCCGGATGGACCACCGTCCACGGCAAGGACACCAGGGCCGCCTGCCTCGACTACATCGAGCGGACCTGGACCGACATGCGCCCGGCCTCCCTGGTCGCCCTCACCCGCGAGCCGTAGCCGGGGCTCCCCTTCCTGGTCCTCCCCACCCCTTCCCCCGCACCCGATCCGCCCGACCGGAGACCCTCCATGCACCAACAGCGCCAGCCGGCCCGTACGGCACGGCCCCGGCACTACCTGATGTGCCGTCCGACGTACTTCGCCGTCGACTACTGCATCAACCCCTGGATGGACCCCGCCAAGCCGGTCGACACCGCGCTGGCCGTGCTCCAGTGGGAGCGGCTGTACGACCTCTACCAGGAGCTCGGCCACACCGTGGAGCTGATCGAGCCGGTCCCCGGCCTGCCCGACATGGTGTACTCCGCGAACGGCGCCACCGTCCACGACGACCGCGTCCTGGTGGCCAACTTCCGGTACGCGCAGCGGGCCGCCGAGGCCCCCGCCTACCACGCATGGTTCGAGAAGGCCGGCCACACCGAGGTGAAGGCCGCCGAGCACACCAACGAGGGCGAGGGCGACTACCTGGTGGCCGGTGGCCGCGTGCTGGCCGGCACGGGCTTCCGCACCGACCCCGCCGCGCACGCCGAGGCCCGGGAGCTGTTCGGCGTCCCCGTCATCAGCCTGACGCTCGTCGACCCGCGCTTCTACCACCTCGACACCGCGCTCGCCGTCCTCGACGACGACGAGATCATGTACTACCCGGCCGCCTTCTCCGAGGACAGCCGGCGGACGCTGCGGGAGCTGTTCCCCGACGCGATCCTCGCCGACGAGGCGGACGCCGGGGTGTTCGGCCTGAACGCCGTCTCCGACGGGCTCAACGTCCTCCTGCCGCAGGCCGCGACCGGCCTCGCCGACAAGCTCGCCGCCCGCGGCTTCCGGCCCGTGGGCGTCGACCTCTCCGAGCTCCTCAAGGGCGGCGGCAGCGTCAAGTGCTGCACCCTGGAGATCCGCCACCGCACCACGGGCGGCCACCGGTGACCGCCCACTGGACCGTCGAGCGCGGCGGGCCCGCCACTCTCGTGGCCCCCCGCCCGGCCGGTGTCGAGGAGGCGCTCGCCTGGCTGGAGTACACGCACGCCGAACTGCGCGCCGGCCTGCAGGCGTACGGAGCCGTGTACGTACGCGGCCTGCCCGTGCACAGCGTGGAGACCTTCGCGCGGGTCCGGGACGTGCTCATACCGCAGCGCACCCCCTACCGGGAGAAGGCCACGCCCCGCAGCGACTTCGGCGGCGACGTCTACTCCTCCACGGACCTGCCGGCCGCCCAGCCGATCAGGATGCACAACGAGAACAGCTACACCCTCACCTTCCCCGGGCTGCTGCTCTTCGGCTGCCTCACCGCGCCCGAGCAGGGCGGCGCCACCCCCGTCGCCGACTGCCGGACAGTGCTGCGCAACCTCCCCCCGCACCTGGTGGAGCGTATGCGGGCCCACGGCTGGCTGCTCAGGCGCACCTACTCCGACCACCTCTCGCTGGACTGGCGGTCGGCGTTCGCCACCGACTCCCCGGCCGAGGTGGAGCGCTACTGCGCCGAGAACCTCATCTCCTGCTCCTGGGACGAGGACGGCAACCTCCGCACCCGCCAGCTGCGCCCCGGCACCGTCCACCACCCGGAGACCGGCGAGGAGGTGTGGTTCAACCACCTGGCCTTCTGGAACGAGTGGTCGCTGGACGAGGAGGTCCGCGAGACCCTCGTGGACGAGCTCGGCCACGACGGCCTGCCGTTCAACACCGGCTTCGGCGACGGCCTGCCCTTCACCCGGGACGAGCTCGACACCGTCAACGCCGCCTACGAGGCGGCCACCGTCCGCCGGGCGTGGGAACCGGGCGACCTGCTGCTCGTCGACAACATCCTCAGCACGCACGGCCGCGACCCCTTCCGCGGCGACCGCCGGATCGTGGTCGCCATGGGCGCCCCCGTGGCGCTCGCCGACTGCCGTCCCACCGTCCCGCCCGCCGCCGACGCTCCCCGCCCGACCCCGGAGGCGGTGCCCTCGCATGGCTGATACGCGCGAACTCCTCTTCCCCGCCGACCCGGTGGACCGGTTCCGGCAGACCGTCCGGGCCGTGCCCGGCCGCACGGCCGTCACCGGGCCGGACGGCACCCTCACCTTCGCCGAACTCGACGCCCGCACCGCGGACCTCGCCGGCCGCCTCCACGCCCTGGGCATCGGGC